>JBNMKP010000195.1:0-3610 GCA_050874405.1 bacterium | reverse complement strand
GGCTAATTCTTATCAAATATTCAAGAATGTAACTATCCCAGTTCTTTCTCCGACAATATTTTTTGTTGTAATTATTACGGCAATAAGTTCTTTTCAAGTTTTTGATTTAATCTATCTTATGACCCAAGGTGGACCTTTTGATAGTACAAATGTCTTGGTTTATGCTATTTATAAGGATGCGTTTGAATATTTTAATGTCGGTCATGCCAGTGCAATTGCTTATGTTTTGTTCGTTGTGATTTTAGTTTTAACTCTAATTCAATGGAGTTTGCGTAAGAAATTGGTCTATAATGAAAAATAAATAATTCATCAAAAATAGGTATGTTGCTCTAGCAACGCTGATAATTTAATATTCTTGGGCAATAGCAAAAAATATTATTTTTGTATTTATATAATATGTGAAAAATTTTAAGGAGGTTTATATTGAAAATACAAGGCTTTATGTATAATCCAATTATAAAACCTCAGACTTTTACTTCTGATGTGGATAAAGATATTGATAAAATTCGTGAAAAGCGAGATTCTTTAAAAAACTCTTTATCTCGAAATAGGGATTCTCAATCTTCTGTAGAAGATAAAATTTCTAGTGTGGAATCAGATATTTCAAGACAAAATTCTAATATCAATAACGAACAATCAGAAATAAGCCTTGAACGTGAAAAACTAGCTCGTTCAAGAGAAAAATTGCAATCTGATAGAGAAAAGTTGGAACGCTTGCAATCTCGTATGGCACAACTTCGTGATCAGTATCAAAATATCTCAACTGAAGTTTCAAAATTGAATGATGTGTATTAGTTTTCTTGCAAAACGTCAATGTGAATTTGTTCTGAGTTTATATTTTGTAGTGAATGCTCTCCATACCGTTTAATAAGTTTTTCTTCTTTTTCGGTTCTACTTTTTCTTTTTTCATCGAAATAAAAAAGAAAAAGTGAACAGGGGAATTATCAATCCCTCTCCTAACCTCTCCCTAGGAGAGGAATAAATTAAAAGCGAGATTCTTTCGGGTTAAAGCTCTCAGAATGACGTAACCGTAATGACCTTATTTTCCTATTCCCTTCTTCCTTTTCCCTTATAAATGCCTTATCGACATCAAGAATAAAAAAGGTTAGAATTTTATACTCTCTAACCTTAATAAATTTCATTAACCGAACATATAACTCCATAAGTTTTTATTTGATTAAGCTTGTTTTTTAATCATTGATTCAAGCATTTCTGAATTGCCATTCAATGATGGAATTGAAGTTGCAACAGGTGCTACTGAAGCAGGAGCGGTTGTTGAATTAGCTCCCTTTGGAGCAACTTCGTATGATTTGATTGAACGTTTACCGGTCAATCGTTGCATAAAGTTATAATATTTTTTCTTAAATCCGGTTGAATTATTTTGTTCAGTTTCAATTTCAATCAATTCATCTCTTGTATGAGGTTTGATTGGGGTTCCAACAGATGACCTTGTCAACATTTCACCCAATGTTGTATCAACCAATGTTACCCAGCTCATTCCTAGTAATGATGAGTTATATTGATTTCTGAATGTAGAGTTGAACAAGTCAATCAACAATGTTTGGTAGAACAATCTTGAACCTTCTTGTACAAATCTTTCTTTAAATTTAGTATTTGCACCTTCTTTATCGTTACCATTTGATTTCAACATAACCATATTGTAGTTATCTGTCATTAAGAACCAAATAGTTGCAATTGATGCCGCCGTTTTTGCCAAGTTTGAAAGTTCTGCGTTAGATACACTAGACAATGAATCTAAGTTGAATGCCTTCAAGAAATTAACCTGTAAATAATCGTGAAATTTTTCTTTATCAAGATTTTTCTTCAACGCTTGGTTACAAATTCTATCGAAACTCTTAGCTAAAGCATCAATATCTTTTGCAGGTGTTTTAGGTTTTGCTTTTCTGAATACACCCATCAATTTTTCATCAACCATCCAATATGGAAGTGTAATTGTATTCCACATAAATTTGAACGGTGCAATCACAAAGTTAACCAATGGTTTAACTTTTTTATCTTTAGTTCCTAGGTCAATAAATGTCTTGCCATCAACGGTTTTAGTTGCAGATTTGCCAATTCTTTCGTACATTGCTGCAAATTTTGGATCATATTCTTTTAGAACTTTAATCACTTCATCAAATTTTTCTGGTTCAACATGGAATTGTTGAGAAGTTAAGTTTTTGTATGCACTTGTGAAAGGTCTATATAAAACTTTGCTTTCAAAAGTTTTTACTGCATTTTCTGCATTTACATCGCCTATTCCTAATTTTGCAAATTTTTCAGGGTTATTTGCTTTCATATTTTCAAAATATTTCAATGCCATATTTTTGATTGCCGGAATATGTTTGAAACCTTTAATTCCATAACCGGTTGCAAGAATAACAGCAGATGCTTTCATCACAGTATCAAAAGAAAGTAACGGTTTTTGTTGTTCTTTTGGTTTAATTGATGAATCAAGTTTTCCGGTAGATGAAATTTGTTTTTTATCTTCAGTAGGTTTAATTTTTGCTTCAGGAGCATGATTTTGTTCATTTTCTTTTCTTGCTTCTTCTGGAGATAATCTGAAGATATGTTTTCCGTTAGATAAACGAGAGAACATTTCAGTTACAAGAACTGTTATACCAGTAGTTAATACAATACCCGCTTTTGATTTATTGATGAATTTTTGGAAAGCACCCATTGTAATCAAAGTCAAGTAACCACTTGTTAAAATTCTGCTTGTTTCTTGTTTAAATCTTGTTTTTTGTTCTTTTGTTGCAGCCTTTGGATCATCGTCCATCATTCTTGACAAGTTGTAAGCATCGTTTGCCAAGAAAATTGCCGGTGGCAAACCAGAAACTAATCTATTCAAAGCTCTTTCGTGTTTTGTATCATAGTTTCCTGATTTTGGGTCAAACTGTTTTAAGAATGTTTGGAAAAGATTAGATTCCATATTTTCATCTGCATGAGCCTTTGCTTGTGCTAATTCTTCTGTTGTTAAATCTTTAACTTCTTTTCCTAATTTTTTAGCTAAAGAGCTTTCTGCTTCTTTTAATTTTACATCTCTATAAGTTAACAAACCTGTAAGAGAATTTATTTTTGAATCAATTTTGGAACGTTGTCTAATATTTTTGAAGAAAGATTTTTCTAAAGTTTTTGCAGACCAATCTTTTAACCCAGGAACTTTGCCCAAAAGTTCAACTGTACCATTCAACAAATCTCCGGGAAAGATTTTGAACGGATAAATAATACCATCCCAAGCCAAATGAGGAATTGTTTTTTTACTAACAATAATTTTATCTGGATCATTTGGGTCAATTTTAATTAAATTGCTTGTTCTAGCTTTATTTTTAACCGTAATATCTTCTAAAAGTTCACAACCCATTTTGCCAAGATATTCATCGGCAAATTTTTCAAACTCTGATTTTGAATAAACTTTGTCTAATCTTTTATACATTCCTAAAGAAAGACCTTTAAAACTCAAATCCTGAGGATTAGTTTTTAAAGGTCTCTTAATATCTCGATAACTGTATTGTGATTGAAAATTTGGGGAATAAAATTGACTCTCATTTTGAGGGGACAATAATTCCTGTTTATGTCGTCTTTTATCTATTCGAAAATTTGTTGCACT
>JBNMKP010000194.1:0-3649 GCA_050874405.1 bacterium | reverse complement strand
ATAGTTGTTACAGCACCTGAAATGTCAGCAGTTCGTGATGCAGATAGAATTATCGGTCTTTTGGAAGCTAAAGAAGAAATCAAATCTTACAAATTGTTATTAAACAGAGTAAGACCAAATCTTATCAAATCTAATGATATGATGAGTGTTGAAGATGTTGTTGAAATCCTTTCAGCAGATTTAATCGGTATAATCCCGGAAGATACAGGCATTATCACTTCAACAAACAAAGGTGAACCAATCGTTAATGAAGAAAATTCATTAGCCGGTAAAGCTTATAGAAATGTAGCACGTCGTATTATGGGCGAAGAAGTTCCATTCCTTGACCTTGAAGAAGAAACAAGCTTTATGCACAAGGTTAAGAAATTCTTCTCACACCTTGTAGGTAAGGAGAAGTAAGATGAGCGAAAATATTTTAAAAGAATTATGCAATAAAGTTTTGAGTCTTTTCAAACAAACTGAAACAGAAAAGGAAAACGCAAAAGATGTTGCTTGCAACAGATTACGTGTTGTTTTGATGCAAGATAGAACAAATCTTACACCTGAACTTTTACAACGTATGAGAAGAGAACTTGTAGAACTTTTATCTCGCTACGTTGAAATGGATAAAGATGCCCTTGAACTTAATTTTGACCAAGAGGGTGATCAAATGGCTTTGATGCTTTCAATTCCTGTAATCCGAGCTAAAGATGAAAAAGAAATTGAAGAAACATTAAAAGCTGAAGATGAAGCAAAAAAATCTGATGAAGAATCTGATTCTGAGGAAGAAGAAGAAAATTCAGAAGAAAAAACATCTGAAGATGCAGAATCTACAGAAGAAGAAACAGACGAAGACTCAGATGAAGAAAATGAAGATGAATCCGAAGATGAAAAATCAGAAGAGTCAGACGAAACAGTTGAAGAAACCGAGAACAAAGAAGAGCCAAAAGAATAACCGTTTATTCTTTGAATAACTATTTTAAAAAGAGGTGAAAGAAATTATCTTTCACCTCTTTTAGTATTCTTTTACAATTTTATTAATGTATTCAAATCAATTTTTAGGGCATTGCAAATTTTAACAACAATAACTATTGTAGGATTTGTTTTATTATTTTCTATCATGTTCAAATACTTTGTAGAAATTCCAACAATTTCTGCAAGTTTTTCTTGTGACAATCTTTTACGTAATCGCTCTATCCTTATATTGTCCGCTATCGTTTTTAAAATTAAACTATCGTCCATATTCTGTATTTTACCTGTGTTGACAGTGTAATTTTATCCATGATACTATATTTTTATTGAAATATAATTCATATTTAGTATAATATTTTGGATTATTAGAAAGATACTGAAAACCAGAAAGGATTGTATTGAAAAATAATTTATACTTTAAAAATATCGATTTTTTACGTTTTGTTTTTATTTTAATTATTTGTTGTTGTCACTTACAATTTGGAGTTACAAATTTATTTTTCAATGGAAAAATTCCATTATATGACACATTGCAAAAATGTTTTACTTATTCGTGGATTCCTGTTGAATTCTTTTTCATAATATCTGGATTTTTTATGTTTTTAAAAACCGATTTTAATCAATCATTTATCAGATTTGCCAAAAATAAATTGATTAGATTTATGCCTCTTATTTGGTTTATTTGTGGAGTTTGGTTTATTACAAACTTGTTCATTCCAATAGGGTTTTGCTATCAAGAAAATATCTTCTCATTATTAAATATTCAAAATGTAGGTATCACATTCCAATCTGGAGATTTCTCCTCTTCATGGTTTGTTTCCTCTTTGTTCTGGACAATGTGTTTTTATTTTTATTTGTTTAAAATTGTAAGAAAAGAATGGTTTAACCTAATTACAGCATGCCTTATATTCTTATGTTATACATTGTGGATTAGTAATATCGGAATTCACAATAGACTTGAAAATGTTGGTTCATTATTCAATATTGGTCTTGCAAGAGCCTTTGCAGGAGTTGGTTTGGGGTATTTTATTGCTCAAATGTATCAAAAATATTATGAACAAATAACCGCATTTAACCCAAAGACTATCCAAAAAATTTTATTTACAATAGCAGAATGTTCTCTAATTTCAAGCTTAATATATAATACCTGTATGCATTGCATGGAATACAAAAATTGCTTTATTCTTGTAATAAACTTTGTTGTGTTATTCATATTATTTTTAATCAAAAAAGGATACTTATCACAAATATTAAATAATAATATTAGTTGTTTTCTCGGTAAAAATACTTTTGCAATTTTTTTGACTCATAACTTTGTTATATCTGTGTATGGTGTACTTATCTGCCAGAAGAATTGGAGATTTCCAATGCATCACCCAATATTAAACTTAGTTGTTTTATTTTTAATAATTATCGGTTTTGGAATTTTTACACATTACAAAGTTGAAATACCTACAACAAAATATTTAAAAGAAAAATTTAAATAACCCCATATTTTTGACAAACCTGTTTCAAAATTTCTACACCACGGTCAATTTGGTCAAATGTCAATTCTTTCATTGCACAAAGTCTTAGACGACATTCTTTACGTCTGACAGCAGGATAAGTTACAATATTTGTGTACAAACCAAGTTCTCGTAATTCAGAATGAATTCTGAACAACTTTTCTTCATCATAAATCATCACAGGAATTATTGCTGACTGCGAATGTCCAATGTCAAAACCACATTCGCTCAATTTCATTTTCATATAGTTGATTTTATCCCAAAGCATTTTTCTTCCTGCTTCGTCAGTTTCAAAAAGCTTAAACACCTCATTCAATCCTGCAGCAATT
This sequence comes from bacterium, assembly GCA_050874405.1. Classification (GTDB taxonomy): domain Bacteria; phylum Cyanobacteriota; class Vampirovibrionia; order Gastranaerophilales; family Gastranaerophilaceae; genus Zag111. Next base: position 864 of record JBNMKP010000194.1, on the reverse strand, counting down.
GAAGCCGGCAACGCAGTTGAAAAGAAATAAGTTCTTGCATAAAGTCTTAAATACTGAACAATTTCAGAACTTGCGGCGCAATATCCGCCTAATCCCCCAGGAGATTTGCTTAGCATTCCTACATTCAAGTCAACTTTATCCATCACGTTATAAAATTCTGCAGCTCCTCGTCCTGATTTCCCGACAATACCAACCCCGTGGGCATCATCAACCATGACCCTACAATTATATTCCTTTGCTAGAGATGTAATCACATCAAGCCTTGCAATATCTCCGTCCATTGAAAAAACGCCATCAGTAATTATCAAACGCCCTGTTTGTTCTTTTGGAATTCGCTTTAATATTCTTTCTAAAGCTCTCATATCAGAATGCGGAAAAACTTTAATTTCTGCATTAGATAATCTACAACCGTCAAAAATTGATGAATGATTTGCACTATCATTTATTATTACATCACCCGTATTGCACAAAGCAGAAATTACACCAACATTAGTTCCATAACCACTTGGGAAAACTATTGAATCCTCACAACCATAGAATTTTGCAATTCGTTCTTCCAATTCTTTATGAATATCAGTAACACCAACATAATTTGATACCGCACCCATTCCGTAACCGAATTGATGCAATGCAGAATTTGCAGCGTCCATAACCTTAGGGTGTGTTGACATATTTAAATATGAATTAGAGCCAAACATAATTACAGAATGAGATTTTCCATTCTTTTCACGAATAAAATATTCTCCAGAAACTTTATCCAAAGCCCGCATTCCTAGTCCTTCGTTACCTGTCAAAATACCACTATTTAAAATCTGACTAACTTTTTTAGCTTTATCAAATAAATCCTCTCCCTGTACTGTTGTT
>JBNMKP010000193.1:0-3674 GCA_050874405.1 bacterium | reverse complement strand
GAATTACTTGTTTTAGATAATCAAGGCTTGGTGCCGGAAGAAAATCTTGTACCTTATGCAAAAAAAGAACACTCTCATAGTATCTCTGAAATTATAACCAATGAATCAATCCATACTTTTGATAATATGCAGATTTTGAGTGGTTATAACGTAGGAACAACAACATATGTTTATCCCCCTGATGGTTATACAATGGATGATTTGCTTGCTTTTTTGCCATCAATTAGAACTATTCATTACGCAGGCGATGTTAACGGAGATGACTCTTTATATTGTTATTGGGGGAAAGAAGCAAGACGAATTATTATAACTTGTTATAACACAGAGCAAAGGGCTAATCCTCAAGTAAATTGGATTGCAATATGGCGTAGAAACAGACCGGAGAAAGGTTAAGATATGACAAAGATTGATGAATTAATAAAATTTAAACCAAAAACAAAAGCTATTGCAGATGAAGTAAATTCTAATTTTGAAAAATTATTAGTTGCGTGTAATGAACATGATGATTCTATTAGTGATATTCAAACTCAAATTAATGGACTAAAAAGCAATAATACTGAGGAAATCATTTGCGAAAATAATATTTTAGAGCTTAATGATATAACTAATAATTTTAAAATACTCGGAGAATCTTCAATCACAGAAATAACCGGTTTAACAAATGGGTTTGTAATTTTAGAATTTCTGTCAACTAGAAATATTGTAAATTCTAGCAAATTAAAACTCCAAAATAATGTTGATAGAATAACAAAAGTTGGAGATGTCGGAATTTATCTATTTGAAAATGATTGCGTTAAAGAGATTAATTTCTTTACATCAAAGGAAGAAAAAACAAATTCTTTACCAACACAAACAATAATTGATGCACCAAGAGATGAAAACGGTAGAGCAGATTTTCTTAAAAAAGTTGAATTTACAGAAGATATTATGCCTCTTATGGAAGGTTTAGAAAACGAAGTTTGTGTAATTTCTGCAAGTTCACAACACGATGCAACAAACTATATGCCTTGGAAAGCATTTCGTCATCACACAAATGATATTCAAGGATGGATTACAATTAATGGAGTTGTCACAGGTTGGTTAAAAATTGAATTTAAAAATATAAGACCAAAAGTTACTGCATTTAGTATTACATCAAGAAATAGTGCTGATGCAAATACTCATTCTCCTTGTGATTTTGTAATTGAAGGAAGCAATGATGACCTTAATTGGACTTTATTAGGTGATTATACTGATAATTTGGATTGGTTGCAAAATGAAAAAAGGTATTTTGCACTTACATACTTTGATAATTTTAAATATTACAGGCTTTCAATTACAAAAAATTCAGGAACCGCTGCATTTACAGGATTAGGAGCATTAGAATTATTTGAAACTAAAAATGATTTTATGCCAATGATTGCAGAAGTAGATTTGTCGGTAAAAAATCCACTTCTTATAAATACCGGAATTAGAAAATCCAATATTGGTAAAATTAACCAATTATCTATAATTAGTGAATCTCAAACAATTGAAAATTTATACAACAACGCTCTTATGTATATTGGTTATGCCAAAAATGCAGACAATAGGTTTGAACATTTTGTAACAACGGCTTGTCCTGTGTATGCTAATCATTTGCAAAGATATGCCAATAAAAATTCTATACCTACAATGATTTCTGAAAATACAAGTATTGAGTTTAAATCAGGGTATAAAGCATCTGCAAGTAGTCATTATGCTCCACAGGGAGCTAATTTTCCTGCATATTTAGCATTTAATAATATTTGGAATAATAAATGGGTTGCAAATGTTGTAGGTGGAAATCAGTGGTTACAGATTGATTTCCCGAATTATAGAAAAGCTGCACGTTTCACAATCATCGCTTCTCACGATGAACCATTAGGAAACATTAAAAACGGTTTTATCAAAGGTTTTAATGGTGAAGAATGGGTTGTTTTGAAAGAAATCAAAAACCAAATAGGTTGGACAGCCAATGAAGTTCGACATTTTGATGCCGATGTAATTGAAGAATGTAAACAATTCCGACTTGAAATTACAGAAATTGAAAAAGAAACTTTAAGAGCACAAGTAGCAGAATTTCAGATCCATGAATTGGCAAATTGTTTTGTAATTCCTGAAAACAAATTTTATTCTTTTAATCTGAAAGCACAGGAGTTTGAAGAAAAAGAAATTATTTATATTGGGCGAGTAAAAACTCAAAATAATTTTATTTCTGAAATAGATAGTTATGCTATTGAGAATAAATATATTAGTGACGAAACAGATTTAAGTGTCAGCACTCTCTATTCATTCTTTCATAATATTGGTGTTGATTACAAAAATCTAAAAGTTTCAGGTTGGGTGAAAGATAAAGTTAACGGATTTGTTTTGCCTTGGAATGTTGATTCAAACATTGATGCAAACGTAGAATTTAACAATTATGGCTATTATGTGGATGATTGTGAATTTAAGGTTAGAACTCCGGCAACAATTATGAATTACAAGGATCCAAATAATGTGACACGAGCAATAAAAGCCAATGTATCATTGATTATTCAACTAGAAAGGAACTTTTAATGAAATATGTTATTAGAAATGGCGAATATTTAGAAACTAACAGAATTTTATTTGGAGATATTGAGGTTTCAAGAAAACCTCACCCAAATGCTCAATGGCTAAATAACGAATGGGTTTTAGATGCTGATTTATATTTTTCAAAACTGGATAAAACTGAGGCTCTAAAATTTTTGCAAAATACCGATTGGAAAATAATGCGTCATCAAGAGCAAAAAGACTTGGGGATAACTACCAGTTTGTCTGATAACGAATATCTTGAATTAATAAAAGAACGACAAAATAGGAGGAATATTTTAAATGACATCACTAACTAAAATTTGTCTACATTGGACAGCAGGAGCGAACAAACCCTGTAATACGGATTTAGATTCGTATCATTTTCTTTTTGATAAAGATGGCAAAGAGTATAAAGGAAAATTTACACCTGAAGATAACCTGAATTGCTATGACGGTAAATACGCAGCACATTGTGGGGGAGGAAATACAGGTTGTATCGGAGTTTCTTGTTGTGGAATGTTCGGATTTAATCTAAAAGACAAGAAAACAAAATATCCTCTTACACAAAAACAAGTGGAAGCTATGTGTGCAAAAGTTGCAAAATTGTGTACTGCATACGGAATCCCTGTAACAAACAAAACCGTTTTTACTCACTATGAATTCGGTCAAACTCACCCAAATACAACAAGTGCGACAAAAATTGATTTTACTTATCTTCCGTATTTACCAAATCTACCAAAAGAAAGAATTGGCGATTATTTGAGAAATAAAATTCAATGGTATGTTTTACAAAATCAAAAACGACAAAAGAAAGGAAAATAATTTATGAACATTTTATCATTTATCAAAAGTTGGAAAGATTTCAGCACAATTTGGACAATAATTCAGCCATTCATTTTAAAACTTATCAGAAGGAAAGTTCCGACTTCAATCACAAAGTTGTACGAAAATCTAGCAAAATACACCCAACCTGCAATTGATAGTTTGTTTAAATTGAAAGACAAAATCAAGAATACACCAAACGAACTTGACGATTATTGCTTTAATCAAGGTGTTTCAGCAATTGAAACTTTTGCAAATTACTTGTTGGAAGTTGCAAAGGAATTGAGAGCATAAGG
>JBNMKP010000192.1:0-3686 GCA_050874405.1 bacterium | reverse complement strand
TGTGAATGCGCCTTTATTATAATTAGTGTATTGTTCACTTGGGAACATAGAACCGTCTTTTGCTGTTCTAATAGCATTCAAGTTCTTTAAAAATTCATCAGGTTTTAAGTAAATATCAGTTGATGTGATATCTTTTGCGCCTGTTCTAACGAGTTCATTTTGTACGGCATTAGTTATGTTTCCAACTGTACCTTGAAGAGATGAAATCATTGCTCTATTGGTTGTATCTTTTATTAACCCCGGAATGACAAGTGCTGCTAAAACTCCGACTACTGTTAAAGTTATTAGGACTTCACTCAGTGTAAATCCGTTTTTCATCTTAATCATAACCAATCCTCGTATTTGTTTTTCCTCGTCATACTGAGGGCTTTAGCCCGAAGTATCTCATTTTAGTTAAAGAGATTCTGAATCACGCTCAGAATGACATAATATTTATCTTGAATGACGTATATTATATATTACTATTTTAACATTATTTTGTAAAAAGTTCAATTGTCTTGACGGAATATTTTGAGCAAGTTAAAATCTAAGTGTATGTAAGGTGAAGGGAGTAGAAAATGACTAATATACAAGTTTCACAAGAAATTCAAGAAAAATGCTGCGTAAAACGTGGTGTAAAAGGATCTCCGGCTCCTATTCCTCAAGAAGGAGCATGGACAAAATGTAAAGAAATTAAAGATATTTCTGGTTTAACTCACGGTTGTGGTTGCTGTGCACCTCAACAAGGTACTTGTAAATTAACTTTGAACGTTAAAGAAGGTGTTATTCAAGAAGCTTTAGTTGAAACAATCGGTTGTTCTGGTATGACTCACTCTGCTGCTATGGCTGGTGAAATCCTTCCAGGTAAAACAATCCTTGAAGCTTTGAACACTGACCTTGTTTGTGACGCTATTAACGTTGCTATGAGAGAATTGTTCTTACAAATCGTTTATGGTAGAACTCAAACTGCTTTCTCTGAAAACGGTTTACCTGTAGGTGCTGGTCTTGAAGATTTAGGTAAAGGCTTATGCTCTATGGTTGGTACTATCCACTCTACTAAACAAAAAGGTGTTAGATACCTTTCATTAACTGAGGGTTATATCTTAGAATTAGGTCTTGACAAAAATGACGAAGTTATCGGTTACAAATTTGTTAACCTTGGTAAAGTTATGGACGCTATCAAAGCAGGTGTTGACCCTAAAGAAGCTTACGAAAAGAATATCGGTACTTATGGCAGATTTGCTGATGCCGTTAAAACTATCGACCCTCGTAAACAATAAGAATTCTTATTGAAATAATGTTAATGTAGTATTAATGAAAAAGGAAAATAAATTATGGCAAATTTTGAAGGAAAAGATAGACGTGAAGCTACTTTGAAAAAAGTTTTACCAGAATATGGTTTCAAAAACTTAGATGAAGCTCGCGAATTATGTTTATCTAAAGGAATTGATGTTGATGCAATTGTTAAAGGTATTCAACCTATCGCATTTGATAACGCATCATGGGCTTATACATTAGGTTGCGCTATTGCAATCAAAAAAGGTATTAAAGATGCAGCTGATGCAGCTGAAGCAATTGGTCTTGGTTTACAAGCATTTGCAGTTCCTGGTTCAGTTGGTGACAGAAGACAAGTTGGTATCGGTCACGGTAACTTAGGTGCTATGTTATTGAGAGAAGAAACTAAATGTTTCTGTTTCTTAGCTGGTCACGAATCTTTCGCTGCTGCTGAAGGTGCTATCGGTATCGCTAGAAATGCTAACAAAGTTAGAAAAGAACCTCTAAGAGTTATCTTGAACGGCTTAGGTAAAGATGCTGCTTACGTAATCTCTAGAATCAATGGTTTCACTTATGTTGAAACAGATTACGATTACAAAACTGGCGAATTAAAAGTTGTTAAAGAAACTCCATTCTCTGATGGAGAAAGAGCTAAAGTTAAATGTTACGGTTGTGACGATGTTAACGAAGGTGTTGCTATTATGCAAAAAGAAGGCGTTGATGTTTCTATCACTGGTAACTCAACTAACCCAACTAGATTCCAACACCCAGTTGCTGGTACTTACAAAAAATGGTGTACTGAAAATGGTAAAAAATATTTCTCAGTAGCATCAGGTGGTGGTACTGGTAGAACTCTTCACCCTGATAACGTTGCAGCTGGTCCTGCTTCTTACGGTTTGACAGATACTATGGGAAGAATGCACGGTGATGCTCAATTCGCTGGTTCTTCTTCAGTTCCTGCTCACGTAGAAATGATGGGTGTTATTGGTATGGGTAACAACCCAATGGTAGGTGCTACTGTTGCATGTGCTGTTGCAGTTGCTCAAGCAATGAACAAATAGTTGAATCTTCTGGCATGCGCCAAGAGATTTAAATAAATAATTAAAGACTCGATGGTTAATTCTATCGAGTCTTTTTGCATGCAATTTTTAAATTTTTTGAAGATAAATGTTAAGCAGAAAATGTGATTTTCTATTCTTTTTATATAAATAGTATATATCTAAAATATACGATATAAGCAGGTTTAAGAAATATTAACAACATTAAAATCAAAAAGGCAATTTTCGTAAACAAAAAACGTTTATAAAAGAGTAAGGGGAATGCAAAAGACATTCAAAGGAAAAAGAAAATTAAATTCTAAATTAGTTTAATTATTTTAAAAGTGAAAAAAGGATTTAAGTAAAACAAGTTTTTTATACTCTCTCTCTCTTAATATCCTCGTGTTTATTTAATGTTGCCATAACTTGGCAACTTTTTTTTGCTTTATTAGAGAAAAATAAATTACTAAGCCTTGAAAAGTGTATTACAATGTATTATAATGTAATTACATATAATACGTTAAGGAATTGAAAAATGGCATCTGAACAATTTTCTCTAAGAATTTCAAAAGACACAAAATCGCGTCTGGAAGAACTATCTAAAGCTACAGGCAGAACAAAATCATGTCTTGCTATTGATGCAATAGAAAAATATTTAGAAACTGAAGCTTGGCAAATTCAATCAATTCAGGCTGGGATAAAAGATGTCGATAATGAAGACGTTTTATCTTTAGATGAAGTTAAAAAAATCTGGGATATTGATTGATGGTTTATGATATAAAATTTACAAAATCGGCTGTGAAGGATTTACAGGCAATAAAACAATACATTTGTGAAAACAATGATGTGGCTGCGAAAAGGGTTGTATCTCATATAATTCGTCAAATAGAGAATGTTCTACCTCAAATGCCTTCTATTGGAAGAGCAGGAAGAGTATTGCGAACAAGAGAACTTATAATTACAAAATATCCGTATATTGTGCCTTATCAAGTTAGGGAAAATACGATTTTTATATTAAGAATTTTGCATACTTCAAAAAAATGGAATATCGAAGAGTTATAAAAACGAGCTGATTGAATTTCAACCAACTCGTTTTTATGTTCAATAATTTTTGCAATAACTAGTTAGAACCGTTTAGCAATCCGTATGCTGCGTCCCAACCACTGATTCCGCCTCTTGTTTTGAATTTAGCAACTTGGTTAACACTGTTTTTTCTGTATTTTTTCATATCTTTTGTAACTTTTGCTGCTAGTTTTTTGTTTTCTTTTCTTGTTGTCAAAACTGTGTTTGCATAAGTTAAGAAGTTTTTGTATTCATTACAAGCATAGCCCGCTTTAAGTTTTGCAGGGTAAGCATAGCCTGTGTAATCATAAACATTCATAGCTCTTTCAGCAT
>JBNMKP010000191.1:0-3695 GCA_050874405.1 bacterium | reverse complement strand
GCACAATACATTCCTCTTCCATTTTTGTTACAACCATAGCCATAACATGTTGTATCTCTATACCAACTTCTATCTGGGTTCCCATTAACAGGCGGGGCACATTCTGAAGTTTTCCATTTTCCCATTGGATATAAACCATGTTCAGAATCAAGGACAAAGTAAAATGCATCTTTCCCAAATTGATTTGGTTTTGTATTCACTCCGTTAGTGTCAATAATAAATCCTCTGCCATTTGAAATACTAGCATCTCCCCCTGCAATAATATCTACTCCATTCAATAATGTATAAACCTTACTTCCTCCAAAGCCTGGGCGAACTAATGCAAGACCTGTTTCTCTGCTCCCTGATATTTGTTTATATGGAATTGCTTTTTCATCAGAAACATCTTTAAAACTATCTTTTTGATATTTTATGTAGTTGATTAAATATTTTTCAAACCAATCAATACTCGAAAAATCCCACCCTGATATCTCTCCATTGTCGTATTCTGACAATCTAATTGCTTGGGCTATTTGAGAATATACACCTTTTAACCGTGTTACGGTTTCTTTCTTTTGAGTATTAGAAATCAACGTTGGAATAGTCATAGCAGCAACAATGCCAATAATCCCTAAAGTAATTAAAACCTCAGCTAGTGTAAAACCTTTTTTCATATCACTCAACCTCCAATTGAAATAATCTTATCATATTTTAATTTCTAGTGCAAGAATTTATTTATCATTACAGTTTTAGTTCTATAAGTTTACATTTAAATGGGATTAATATGAAAGATAGAATTTGTAGTACATTAGGTAAAAATATCAAAAAATATAGAAAATTACGAGGTCTTACGCAAGAAAAAACGGCAGAACTTATTGAAATAGAAGTTCGCACTTTAAGTTTGATTGAAACAGGCAACAATTTTGTTACATCTAAAACTTTGGGAAAATTGGCAGAGGTTCTACAAGTTAGCCCTGCAAATTTATTTGAAGATTCCAATATTGATAATCTCGAACAAATGTATAAAGATTCTTTGAATGCGCTTGAAATTCTGAAAACAAATCCTGAAAAATTAAAGACATTTAACAATATATTAAATGGTTTATTATAATAAATTTTAACAAATCAATCCTAAATCTTGCAAAAAATTGTTTTTTATATATTAATATAAGTACTCACAATCCTCGTAGAGTAAATGTGCAAATTCATTACTTGCACCAACAAAAGGAAAGGTAATTTAAAATGGCAAATATTAAATCTGCTAAAAAAAGAGTATTAATCGCTGAAGCTAACAGACAAAGAAACGTGGCTTTCAAATCTACTATCAAAACTGCTGTTAAAAAAGCTTTAGAACTTGCTAACGGTGAAGATAAAGAAGCTTTGAATGCTGCTGTATCTAAGGTTTATCAACTATGCGACAAAGCAGTTGTTAAAGGTATTTTACACAAAAACACTGCTGCTAGAAAAAAATCTAGATTAACTCTTGCTGTTAAAAAATTAGCTAATGCTTAGTTTTTAAATTTATCAAAGAGTAAAGAAAAAGAGATTTCAGAAATGAGGTCTCTTTTTTTTTATTTAGGCAATAAGGCACAAAGGAAATAAGGTGCTACGCACGTAGCTTTGCCACCAATAATGGTGAAGTAGTGAAAGGTGAATGGTGAATGGGAAGAAGGAAATAAGTTCTTTACTGTTTTAATAGTCTTTTTATTTTAATAAATCTATAGGAAATTGTCATTGCGAGCGAATGCGAAGCAATCCATTTAATAATGATAAACAAGAGAACAAATAGCAAAAGGCGATAAGCCTTAAAGAACTTATTTCCCTTTCCCTTATTCCCTTATGGACTTTAATAAAACATTCACTTTTCACTGAGTCGAGGTCGATGCTCTTCAACCTTTACTTCGCCCAAGAAACTTGTTGGCTTGAAGAGGCTTGTTTGATGACTTTTTTCTCTGTTTGGGGTTGGATATCTCTTCTGCCAAGAGGAATTCTCAAAGATGATTGTTTGCCAAGTTTCAATTGTACGTGGTCTGTGTTTTTATGTGGAATAATATCTGCACTGAATACAGGCATAGAACTTGCAACCACCATAAACAATGTCATTATTAAAACTTTTTTCATTAACTATCCTCTTCTTAATTCCAATAGGGTTAATTGTTTATAACATAAAACACTACCTAAAATCAATACAATTCAGCTAAAGATTATATTAATATTGGTGTTAAAAATATGTAAAGAGATAGATTTATTATCTTTATGTTGTATAATAAAATAGGATATAGTTTTAGTAGAGATTAATATATTATGCAAAATGTTTTAGAGAGAAAAGCGATTAAAAATATAGATTTTAACTGTGATTTAGCACAGAGTTTCGGAATTTACAAAAACTCTTCTGAATATAATTTATTAGATTATGTAAGTTCTGTTAATATTTCATGCGGATTTCATGCCGGCGACCCACTAACAATTAAAGAAGCTTTACTTAAACCAAAAGAGAAAAATGTTGTTGTAGGTGCACATATCGGATTCCATGATATTCAAGGTTTTGGTTATAGACAAATGGATTTGGATAGTGACGAACTTGATGCTCTTGTAACTTATCAAGTCGGTGCAATAATGACTTTTGCAAAAGCTTATCACATGGAAATTGAACACGTAAGACCTCACGGCGCTATGTATCGTCAAGCATCAGAAGATATTGAGTTTTCAAGAACAATTGCTAAAGCTATAAAAAAATGCTCTAAATGGCTTGTTTATTATGGCGCAACAGGTGATAATTTGGCTCAAATTTCAGAAGAAGAAAATATTCAAGTTGCTCACGAAGTTCATTTGGAAAAGATTTATGATGATAAAGGAAATATTGATTTTTCTGCGAGAGATTTGGAAAACACGGGTATTTCTATTCAACGATTGAAAGATTTAATACAAAATTCACAAGTTACTAATAATGTAGGCGGAAAAACAATTGTTAGAGCTGATAGTATTCACTTCTCAAATAAATTGTCAAATGCTAAAGAATTGATTACTCAAGCTTATGACATTGTTGAACCTTTGCCTTACAATTACAGAAATGCTCAAAAATCAGGCTGGGTTGAATAGTAAAAAAGTTTATTAATAAGAAAAAGGGATAAGTATGATTAAGAAAATAAAAATGCCAAAACAAGCCGGTTGGTTAGTTCCGGGGTTACAAGTTAAACGTTGGTTTGCTTTAATCCTTGTCGGTGCTGTTTTGATGACGGTTGGGGTATTGATTTTGTTCGATTTGCAACCTATTTATAATACAATGAAATTCATTCAAAATATTGCAACAAAGATTTCAACCGAATGGCTTGCATTTGGTATTGTGATGTTTGGGGCTGCAATATTTTTCAAGGGGTGGCAGAAAACGAACTTGTCAATAATGGATATTGATGAAGATAGAAACAATGATGTTTTGTTAGAAAATTTATACAAAAGAAGAAAGCTTAACAGAGGGCCAAGAATCGTTGCCGTTGGTGGCGGAACTGGTTTATCAATGTTGTTAAGCGGAGCTAAAAATATTACTAATAATTTGACAGCAATTGTTAGTGTTGGTGATGATGGCGGAAGTTCAGGACGTTTGAGAGAAGAAATGGGAATTTTACCTCCTGGGGATATCAGACACTGTATTACTGCACTTGCTGATGATGAAGATTTAGTTAACAAGCTATTCAAATATAGATTTAAAAATGGTGAAG
>JBNMKP010000190.1:0-3724 GCA_050874405.1 bacterium | reverse complement strand
TTATAAAGATTTCAAAGTTATTTTCAATGGTCCTGTTGAAAGTTCATCATCTGTTCGTAATTTCAAGTGGTTATCAACTTGTGATACAACTCAAATGAATTTGAAAAAAGACTTGGAAAGTGCTAAAGATGCAGTAAAAACAAATATTAACAACAAAGTTGAAAATGCAAAAAATACCGCACAAAACGTAAAATCAAATGTTAATAAAATAGTTGAAACTCAAAAAAATAAAGTAGAAGCGGCTAAAAAAGAAGCAGAACAAACTAAAGCTGATATTCAAAAGGCTAAGGAAAATCGTGCGCAAAGTGCAGAAAATTTGAAAAATATTTTCAATAATGCTATGAAGAATTCACAAAACAAAGTTAATTCTTCAACTCAATCATCAACAACTACTACAACAACAACGACAACTCCTGCCGCTGAAACAGTGAAAGAAGAATCAACTACAACAAAAAGTGAATAATTAAATACTTTTTACGTATTTAAAAAGTTGTCTTAACTGATTATCGTCCATTTTGCGGATAATATCTTCGGTTGAAGCTTTTATTGTTTCAATATCATCAATGTAGTCGTAGTTGAAGAAATCAGAAAGATTAACTTCTAGAATTTGAGCTATTTTTTCTAACGTTCCCAATGTTGGAAAATTTCGCCCTGATTCGATTACACTGATTGAATTTTGCTCCATATTAATAAGTTCCGCAAGTTGTTCTTGTGTAAAACCTTTGCGTTTTCTTAGTTCTTTTATCTTCAATCCGAGTTTCTTTTTATTATCCATATCCAAATAATACAATTATTTGACGTATTTTACTATTGAAATAATTTCATTATTCTGTAATAATACTTAATTATTTTGATAAATATTGAAAATATTTAAGTAAAATATGCTAAAATATGAATAAGAATAATACTGGAGGATATAAATGATGGATAACAAATGTGGTGCAACGCACATAGATTTGCAATCAAAGTTTGGATTTACACTTGCGGAAGGTGCTACGCACGTAGGCATGCCACCAACAAAGGCTAAACTTGCATTTACATTGGCGGAAGTCCTAATCACTTTAGGCATAATTGGTGTTGTTGCTGCTTTGACTATTCCCTCACTAATGACCAAGTATCACAGAATGACTGTAGAAACTAAATTGAAAAAGTTTTATTCTACAATGAACCAAGCAATAAAATTGTCTGAAGAAGACAATGACGGTTTTCCTAGTTTAGATTTAACCAATGTTGTTGACCATGAAAATGCGCAATTAATAGAAACTTATTATAAAAATTATATTTTAAAATATATGCAAGGAGTTCAATATGATATTCCAAGTGGAAGCACTAGCAATATAAAGGTTTTATTATCTGATGGTTCTGGGTTCTTTAGTTATTTGCAAAAAGATAATACAATGCCAAATCCTAGATTGTGGATAATGTATTGTTTAAATGCAGATGAAAAACATTGTCAGAAAGATAATTATGATGGGAGAAACCAATTTTTGTTTTATTTAGATCCTGAAAAGGCTCACATGGAAGTAGAAGGAACAACAAAGGAACGTTGCTATATTCAAGATGAAAATTATAGACATTCATGCGCCGGAGTCATAAAACAAAACGGTTGGAAAATTCCTGACGATTATCCTTGGATTAAATAGTTTCTGCCCTATAAAATACATGCAAGAACCATCAAAATCAGTGTTCCGATTTGGAAAGCAGTTGCCATGTTTTGTCCAAATCTGTTGCTGTCGTATTTTTTAGCTGATTTTTGAGCATTTATAGCACTTGTGATTCTTTCCATTCTCACAGAATCGCTATCACTGGCAAAGTTTGTGCCAAATACACTGGACTCAATTCTGGAAAGTCGTTGGGCGGTTGGTTCATTTTCGTATTTTGTTTTGTATAAAACTTTTTCTATTTTTGACAAGCTCATTGTTTTGTCTTGTTTAAACACATTAGGGCTGGAGGAAAAAAAATTGCTGTCGTCCCCGAAATTGTCACCAAAATCGTCTTGGTAACTCATTTTGTTTCGTCTATTGTACGCATCATAGTTGAAATTCGGTGTGCCGTATTGGTTAAGGTGATAGTTTTTGCTCATTGGGTCGATTGGGTCATTCAAGAATGAATTTTCTTGTTTTGCCATTTTATTATCCATAAATGTTTGCGGACGAATTTCTGCTTTTAACCTATCAACACGGGTTGATAAATCTTCTTTATCATAGGTTTTACCAAATGTTTTTGATTCAAGATTTGATAAACGAGTTTTTATATTTTGGTCTTTGAATTCTTTCTTGAAAACTTGTTTTTCGAGTTCATTTATTACAGGATAATCCATTTTTGCAGCTTCTACAGGTTCTTTTGCCGTAACCCAAGAATCTTCTTCTTCTGCAAAAGTATCTTCTTTAGGTTCAATTTCTTGTCCCATCAAGTCTGCCGCTAGGTCTTTTTTCAATTTAGCAACTCTGTTTTGAGTTTGAGCTGTAGAAGTTTTTCCGTAAACTTTTTCTTCAATTCTGTTAAGCCTTGCTGTTTCTGTTTCATTTGAATAAGTGAAACCAAACAGAGAATTTTCGATTTTATCAATCGTTGATGTGTATGGACTTGCAAAAGCAGTTTGAGTTGAAAGAACTAAAATTGCACCTAAGAAAATCATTATTTTTTTCATAATAAAAACTCCTTAGGTTTAGAATACGGTTTTTAAAATGTTAAACCAATTCATCATATAAGGAGTTTTCAATTTGTTAATTTTAAGTATTTTCTTCTAAGAAAAAAGTATTAGATTTTCAATCTTCCTTAATCTTCTATCTTAGTTTTGTTTACCATGTCTTAATTCTTTTAAAGCTTGAAGTTCTTTTTGATATGGCGAAATTGAAGTTACTTTTTCAATTACTTGTGGTAATTTTTCGATTACGTAATCAATTTCTTTTTCTGTTGTAAATCTGCTCAAGCTCCAACGAATACTTCCGTGGATTGCTGTGAACGGAACATTCATTGCTCTTAAAACGTGGCTAGGTTCAAGTGAACCAGAAGTACAAGCAGAGCCAGATGATGCACAAATTCCAAGGTCTGACAAATGAAGTAAGATTAATTCTCCCTCAATATATTCAAAACCAATGTTTGTTGTGTTTGGAACTCTATTTGCAACACCTGTATTAAGTCTTGCGTTAAATATTTTGTTGATAATATTAGATTCTAATTTATCTCTAAGTCTTTTAACTTCGGTCATTTCGTAGTGCAAACTATCTTGAGCAAGTTCTGCAGCTTTTGCAATACCTACGATGTATGGAACATTTTCAGTACCTGCACGTTTACCTCTTTCTTGGTGTCCGCCAATAATCAACGGTGTAATCATTGTTTTAGAATTTACATACAAAACGCCAACACCTTTTGGAGCGTGGAATTTGTGACCTGAAATTCCAAGTAAATCAATTCCGTTAGCTTGAACATCAATTGGAATTTTACCTGCAACTTGAACGGCATCAACATATAATTTTGTATCTTTGTTTTTAGATTTAATGATTTCAGAAATCTTTCCAATAGGGTTGATAACACCTGTTTCGTTGTTAGCCCACATTGTAGCAACTAATGCGGTATCTTCATCAACTGCAGCTGCTAGAGCATCTAAATCAAGTTCTCCATTTGAATTTACACCGATATAGTCAACTCTGTAGCCTTGTTTTTCTAGTGCTTTAAATACATTCAAAACGCAAGGGTGTTCAACAGTTGTTGTAATAATGTG
>JBNMKP010000189.1:0-3744 GCA_050874405.1 bacterium | reverse complement strand
GATAATCTGTGTGCAATAATAAATACTGTTCTATTTTGCATCAAGTTATCCATTGCTTTTTGTACAATCGCTTCGGATTCATTATCCAAGGCACTTGTTGCTTCATCTAAGATTACTATTGGAGCGTTTCTTAGCATTGCTCTTGCTATTGCTACTCGTTGACGTTGTCCTCCGGATAATGTCATTCCTCGTTCACCTAGTTCCGTATCTAAGCCCTGTGGTAATTCGGAAATTAAATCTTGCAAATGTGCTGATTTTATTGCGTTCAGTAATTCTTCTTGATTTGCATTTGGATTCCCCATCATAATATTTTCTTTTATTGTGCCTGAATACAAGAAGTTATCTTGGAACACCATTGAGATATTATGGCGTAATGAAGTTAATGATAGTTTTCTTATATCTACATCATCTATTTTTATTACTCCACTTTTTATATCATAAAATCTTGGAATTAGATTTACTAAGGTTGATTTTCCTCCTCCGGAATTTCCAACAATAGCAAGTGTTTCATTTTTAGGAATTGTTAAATTTATATTTTTTAATACTGGGTGATTTGGAGTATATTCAAAACATACATTTTCAAATTTAATATCTTTATTCAGACCCATTAATTTTATTGGATTTTCGCAATCTGTTATTTCTGGTTGTAAATCAAACAATTCAAATACTCTACCCATTGCTACAAAGATATTTTGAATACCTGTCAATGTATTTCCTAATGTTTTTACGGGTTTATAAAGTAATAATAGAGAAGTTACAAATGACGCAAAACTTCCGGCTGTCATTTGACCACTATTAATTAAATATGTACCGACTCCTAGCACTGTTGCTATACCGCAAGATGCGATTAGATACATTAGTGGAGACATCCAACCTGCACGTTTTAACAATGACATTCCTATATTGTAGGAATCCCATATTTGTTTTCTAAAGTAATTTTCTTGTCTATCTTGTAATTCATAGGCTGCCATTACTTTATTCCCTGAATATGTTTCGTTTATATTGGTTGTTATATTTCCACCGATTCCCATATTTTTATTTGAGGCTGATTTTATTCTTTTACGGATTAATGCGACTGGAACAAAGGCAATACAAAGGACTAGGACTCCGATTATTGCAAGTTTCCAAGAGCTATAAAGCATTACCGCAATTAAACCTAATGCGCCACAGGTTGCGGTTGTTATTGTTTTTATATTATCTACTATGCCTGCTGATGCGGTTTGGGGGTCATTCATATACCTTGAGATAATTATTCCTGAAGAATTTTCGTCAAAGAATTGTGGGTGCATGTGGATTAGGCGATGGAACAAGTCAAATTTTACATCATTGGTAATATGGGAACTTGTCCAGGCGGATAGATAATCATTTAGATATCTTAAAACCCCTTGGAATCCAGCAAACAATATTACCCCGATTGGCAAGATAAAAGACATTTCCAAGCTTGATATTGTAAAATTTATTCCATGCCAGTCAACGGCAAAGGTTTTACCGCCAATTACGTAGTCCATGTATGGTTTTAGTGCAAATGCTGTTACGCCATCTAGTAAGCCTAACGGAATTGCGATGAGAAAACCTAGGATAATCCTTGGCAAGTATGGCTTTATGTACGGGAATATTCGTGACAGCAACCACGTATATTTAAATGAGTTCTGTGCGGAAGTCGCAGATAATTTATAAGATCGAAGTTCTTCAATTTTAAATGGACACTTCCGTGCGTAGTTCCACCAAATTGCACGCATTGAGTGATAACAATTTGTATCTTGAGGAAATGGACCGACAAAATTTATAATTACAGGCTGTTTCTTTGCCTTCAAATACTCGACCATAACTGTTGGAGGATACTGAACTTTTATATTTCCCCAAGGTTCCATATAATTATATTTGCAATCAAGACGATAGATTTTATTGCCAAGAAATTTATTAATGACCGCAAGCTCTCCATCAGATGTAACTAAAGACGAAGATTCTAAGCAATTCGAAATCAAATTATCTAGAACTTTATCCTCTCGCCATTTTTGACAATTGATTAAAAATACTCGTCTTGCAAAATAATATTTATTTTCTAAATTTAGATTTTCTAACTGACTATATCCCCAAGGAGAAGCTGCAGCAGCCATATAGAATTCATCTAAATTTGTAGAATAAAGTTCAAACAAATCATCTTGTGCAATAATTGTTTCATCTAAATACAAAACCTTATCAACATCTGGAAACATATCAGCAAACCAAAACTTGAACCAATATGTCATATTTATGTAATTAAACACTGGATATTTATTAACAATTAAAGACTCAAATTGTTTGAAATGTATTTTTAAGTTAGAATTTTCTTTCTCTAAATTCCTAAAAAACTTTAACTCAAAATCAGTTAAACCAGAATACAAGATATAACATTCTACAAATGATTTAGAATTTTCCAAAACACTTAATAATGAAATATATGTTCTTTTAAATATTGTATTATCTGTTGAAAAAGCTACTATTATTTTATTTGACATTTTTACTTAAACCTTAAATTTTAATCGAATTCCTAATATTGTAATAACTGTATGACGTGAAAGCCCTGCCCCTTTAGAATATTTAACAGAAAAAATATTTTCCCAAAAATTATTTTTATTTTCTTCAATATATCTGCGATTAGTTTCATATAATTTTGTATTCAAAAAGCTTTTCATTTTGGGCTTTTCCCACTCTGTGCCATCATTACATTTTCTATTTCTTAATTCACTATAGGTTGGACATTCTATTTGTGGAATATTTCCTAAAGCCATAAAGTGACTAGAATTTAAACAATAAGGAAGTCCACATTCACAACCAACTGCACAGAAATTAATCGGCTTATCTATATCTTTATAAAAGTTCTGCGTATAGTCCTCAAAATAACATCTTTTAGCCTCTCCGGTTGTAAGATCAAGCCTGAAACTACAATCTCCAGCATAACAAAATTCGTTACGTTTTACCATGAAATTTTTATTTGTAAAATCCCATAATGGAGAATTGAAAGACTCACCTAATTTATAATAATCTTCTCGTGATAAATTTGACAAAATTTTAATTTCGTCAGACATTTCATCTCTGGTTAGTGCAATTTGTGGCATTGCACCAACATTATCAAGACATAATTGCTTCATTGTGTCTAAATACGGAATATATTCATCATACATGTTAAATTGAACTAAGAATGAACAACCCGCATTTTTAACCAATTTAATATTGTTAAAAAACACATCTAACAACTCTTTATCCCTCAATTCTAAATAATGGAACGAAAAAGAAAAAGTCAGACGCTCACAAAGTTCCTTTGGAAATCTGCTGAATTCTTCAAACCGTTCAGTAATTGTGCCATTTGTTGTAATATTTACATAGTGTCCAGCTTTTAATAAGTGATAAACAACTTTAATAACACTTGACGGTAAAAGAGTCTCACCCGCACCACAAATATTGAACAAACAAGTTCCACCTAAACGTTTTTTCGACAAAGCTTTTGCAATATATTCTGGAGAATATTCAAATTTCGGGATTTTATTTGTTCTGTAATCATTTTGAATTACATAACAATAATGACATCTCAAATTGCAAGCAGTGACTGGTACAATACATTCTATAAATCGTTTTATTTTATCTTTTGACATTATATTTAATTTCTCCACATAATTTTTTCAGCGCCGAATTGATTTTTTATACTTCCGTATTCTAAGAAAAAGTTCATCAATCCAAAGCTTTTTATTTTTTTATTATTCATTT
>JBNMKP010000188.1:0-3745 GCA_050874405.1 bacterium | reverse complement strand
TTCAAGAATTGTGTGCGGAGAATTTTAGCCTTGTAATTACTGATAAGGTTTGGGATTGTAATAGCAGCAACTACACCAATTATTCCTAGGGTGATGAGAACCTCTGCAAGAGTAAATGCAAGTTCTTTTTTAGGCAATAAGGCGTTAAGGAATATGTTCTTTACGCTTTTATAGTACTTTTTGCCATTTGCACTCCCGAGTAGGAACAGAAAATTACGTTTCGATTTTATCTCAACTAATTGTCTAGTCAGTTCTGTGTAACTGTAATCTTTTATGTCCATTCCTCAATCCTCCGTAACATACAGATATATTTATATGTATTTTTACACATGTATTCCTATTATTACACATGACTTACCCATAGTCAAGATAAATGTGTATATTTATAGAGGAGGATAAAATGAGCGTCAGAGAAGATGTAAAACTATTACTAGCCAAAGAGGCAATGACGATGAAAACTCTTGCTGAAAAAATGCAGCAAAAAACAGGCTACCCTTACAATTTAAAAGTTATCTCTGATAAACTTGCTCGAAAAACTCTAAAATATGAAGAATTTAGAGTTATTGCAGATATCCTTGGTTATGATATAGAACTTGTCAAAAAGACCCATTAATCCTTATCGGCTTTGACTTTCCCGCTCAATTGTCCGCAAGCGGCATCAATATCGCCACCACGTTCAAGTCTTACCGTAACTTTTTTGCCTGAATGTTCCATTAAATACTTGAATTTCATAATTGAATTATTTGATGGGCGTTTATAATCGTTTTTTGCAGTCGGATTATAAGGGATTAAATTGATATTACATTTGATATCTTTTAAATATGCTGCTAATTGTTTTGCAGAAGTTACAGTCTCATTCAAATCTTTGATTAATAAATACTCAATTGTAATTCTTCTACCTGTTTTTTCAACATAATATTTTAATGCCTTGTGAAGTTCGTCCATTGGGTATTTGTTTTCAATTTGCATTAACTGTTTTCTAGTTTCGTGGTTTGATGCGTGCAATGATAGAGCTAATGTTGATTGCATATCAAGGTCTGCAAGTTTTTTGATTTGAGGAATGATTCCTGATGTTGAAACTGTTAAACGTCTTGCGCCAATTTGGAAACTTTCATTGAACATTTCCATTGCTTTTAAAACGTTATCCAAATTCAACAATGGTTCTCCCTGTCCCATAAAGACTACGTTTGTAACTTTCAGACCTGTGTCACGTTGGATTGTTAAAACTTGTTCAATAATTTCTTTATAGGTTAAATTTCTGATAAATCCACGCTTACCGGTTGCACAGAATGAGCAATTTACGGCACAGCCAACTTGTGAACTTACACAAGCTGTTAAATTTGCTCGGTTATCAAATCGCATAAGAACGGTTTCTACGCATTCACCGTCTGGAAATTCTAACAAATACTTAATCGTTCCATCTGTACTTACCTGTTTAACTTTGATTTTGATATCTGTTACTTGTGCAATTTTTTTCAATTCATCACGAAATTTTTTAGACAAGTCGGTCATTTCATCAATTTCTTTGACTGATTTTAGGTAAATCCAATTGTGAATTTGTCTTGCTCTAAATTTTGTAGCGCCAAGTTCATCTGTTATTTGTTCAATTCCTTTTAGTGTTAATCCTGATAAGTTTTTCATTATTTGTTTAATTCCTTAATTTTATCTTTATAAAATCCCATAATTTCAACCATTGCATTTAGCATTAATGAAACCGGTTCTGATTTGATTTTCCAATTTGCAAATCCACAACTAGGCGGTAAAAACGCCAACGGATTATCCGGAAAATCCCTGCAAATCTGTGGTCTGTTTTCATAATCTGGGCATCTGTTATCATTTGTAACCTTTGGACAATGGTAGAAATAATATCCGGATTGTTTATTATCTTCTAACAATTTTAGGTATTCCGGAAAAATTTTTCTTGGTTCATCTAAATTCTCGTACGGAATGAATGTTTGAATAAATTGTGATGCAAAATTATCTCCATTTTGAGCTTTTTGTTTTAATTCTTCAGGAGAAAATTCGCTGCAAGCTAACTTGCAACAAGTTCCACAACCAATACAGTGACAGGATTTGCGGTTTTGTTTAATCTCTGAAATTTTTCGCAAAACTTCTTTAGAAATATCATTTTCAAACATTTCGCATACAGAATTTTGCCAAATCTGTCCATCAGAATTTGGCTCATATTTATCAAGAATTTCTCCATCTAGCCCCTCTGGTTTTAGAGCATCAATCCTTTTTTTTAATTCTATAGCTGTTTTGAGAAAAATTTCTCGATAACTTTTTCTTAAATTATCCAAGCTTGAAGTTAAATCTTCCATATCAACAGTTTAGCATAAAAGAGCTAAATATGTCTTTCTACTGGATTTAATAACAAATCTGCTAATCTGTCAGCTCCGACAAAACCTCTTTGAGAAACTAATTGAGCAGCTAACACGTTATCATAATCAACAAATCTGTGTCTGATTTCAAATGAACCTTGTGAAAAATCAATAATTGCATAGCAGGCTTTCGGCTGAGGAGTCATTGGACGTCCGACACTACCAACATTTACAACTGTTTGATTTGTATTTGTTTGATATCCGCAAGGAACGTGAGTGTGACCACATAGGATAAGTTTTTCGGTTGTTCCCTCAATGATTTCTTCAACAACATCTAGTGGCATTCCAGGAAGAATATCTTCGTTGTTTGCTCTTGGAGAACCGTGAACTAACAAAACACTACAACCTTCAACATCTAAACTTAATTGAGGAGGAAGATTTTCTAAAAATGCTCGATGAGAATCATCTAGAGCTAAAACATCATCAGCAATAGCATTTGCCATAACAGGATATTGAGCTTCCAAAAATTCCATAACTTCCGGTCCATATTGAGCAATCATTTTGTCTGTATTACCTTGAATAATTGTCCAAGTATTTTGAGCCATAACGTAATCAGTAACTTCTTTTGGCTGAGGACCTGCTAGGGCAATATCACCCAAACAAAATACATGCTCACAGTTTTGATTAACCACGTCATTCATAACAGCTTCAAGAGCCTGTGCGTTTGCGTGCAAATCAGATAATACAGCGATTCTCATAAATTAAACCCTCTCAATTTTGTTGTGCTACAATTATTTTATGATAAAAAGAAGAAAATCAAAAGAAATTTCAATAGGAAATGTAAAAATCGGTAATAATAATCCGATTTCAGTACAATCAATGTGCAATACTGACACAAGGGACATAGAACAAACTTCCCGTCAGATAAAAGAGTTGGCAGATGCAGGGTGCGAACTTGTAAGGCTTGCAGTTCTAAATAAAGACGCGGCAGAATCAATAAAAGAACTTGTTAAAATTTCACCTGTTCCTCTTATTGCAGATATTCATTTTGATTATAGATTAGCAATTCAATGTATTAATAATGGAATTTCTGCACTTCGCCTAAACCCTGGGAATATTGGGAAAAGAGAAAATGTTGAAAAGGTTGTTAATTTAGCTACACAACAAAATATTCCAATCAGAATTGGTGTTAATGCAGGTTCTTTAGAAAAAGATTTATTAGATAAAGATATTCCATTGCACGAAAAAATGGTTGAGAGTGCAATGAAGCATATCAAAATTTTAGAAGATTTAGATTTTGACAAAATCAAAGTTTCACTAAAATCGTCAGATGTATTGACAACGATTGAAGCTTACCGTTTAATGGCGCAAAAGGTTGAATATCCTTTGCACTTAGGGGTGACAGAAGCAGGAACTTTAAAGGG
>JBNMKP010000187.1:0-3749 GCA_050874405.1 bacterium | reverse complement strand
CTTTACATTAAGTCAATTTCTTTATTTTAAAACACTTTATATTAATACGGGGAAAATATTCTAAGGATATATTGTGTCGAGTTTAATTATTAAATCAAGTTTGAATTTTATAAAAAGTCGATCTTCTAGTAAGATTGGTTGGAAGTTGGCTAAGAATATTCTTAATAAAGCAGAAGAAGTTTCAAAACCTCTAGGCGATAAATTATTATCAAAAACGAGAACATATACTTTAAAGAAAGATAAATCTAAATATTTATATCATATAACCAGTCAAAGAAATTATGAAAAAATACTTGAATCTGGCGGTTTGAAAGTACAACAGGGGACAGATACAAATGGCGCTCCTCAATTATTTCTGTTCAACTTAGAAAATGTTCTTAATGCTTGGACAAATGGTGGTGAACGTGATTATTTGGCAAAAATATTACAAATGGCTAAAAAGAACGATGATAAATTGGTAATGCTTCGTATCAATGCAAAAAGTTTAGATTCAACAAAATTAAAAATAAGACCTCTGGATAAGTTATTTCAAATTATGAAAAATAATGACGTAAACAATCCATTTTTGCAGGGCGAAAATAGTGGTTTGAGTTACATTTATAAACAGCGCAAAACACCATTTGAATATATGTATTCAAATGATATTTCAATGGAAGATATTTCTAAGGTCGGCGATGCTACACTAGATTTTTCACCACAAACCAACATCTTTAGTGATGGAAAAGTCATAATGAGAACACTTATAAAAAATTCACCCGAGAAAGGGCATATTTTTCTTACAAAAAGCTAAATATTTTCATTATTAATTAGTTCAATCTTTTGTTTTCTTGTTAATTTATGCTTAATTCTGTATTCTTCTTTTAGAGCTTCTGATTTTGTTCGAAATTCTTTTTTATAGACTATTTTAATTGGTTTATTTGCACGGGTATATTTTGCACCTTTTCCCTCTTGGTGTTGCTTGAAACGCTTTTCAACATCATCTGTATATCCGCAATAAAAGGTATCATGTTCTGTTTCTAGTATATATACAAAGTGTCTTTTCTCCATAATTCTATTATATAATACATCTTGGAATATTGAAGTTAATTTGCACTTTTTCATATATTTGATATAAACTAAACGTATGAATAGGAAATTCGCAATTTGTTATAATCCATTGATGGACAATTCAAAAGATGTTATGCAAGAATTAAAACATCTTTTAGATTTGCAAGGTGTTAATTCTGAAATTTTAAGCATTGATTCTTTGAATTCCGGTTATGATTTTGCGTTTGTTATTGGTGGAGATGGTACAATTCTAAAAGCTGCAAGATTCTATTCAGAATTTAATATCCCTATCTTTGGTGTGAATTTAGGCCGTTTAGGATTTTTATCTCAAGCTTCTCGTGATAATTTAGAATTCGCTGTTTCTCAAATTTTGAATAACAATTTCAAAGTTGAAAAAAGAATGATGCTTAAATGTCAAAATAACGTTGCATTGAATGATTTTGTTATAAAAGGTGATGTGTCATCAAGAACTTCCCGTTTTGCATTGCAAATTAATGACAAATTTGTTTGCGAATACTTAGCTGATGGAATTATTATTTCAACTCCAACGGGTTCAACTGCTTATGGAATGGCTGCCGGTGGACCGGTATTATCTCCAGATGTTCAAGCAATAACTATTGTTCCTGTGTGTCCTCATACCTTTTCTGCAAGACCAATTGTTGTTTCTGCCGATGATAAAATCAAAATTCTTTCTTGTCCAAATCAAAAATATATAGTTAGCGCCGATGGTCAGAATGTATTTACTTTTTCAGATGATTTGATTATTGAAAAATCTGAAAATTGTGCAAATTTGGCTCTCTTAAACGAAAATGATTTTTACAGTGTCCTTAGAAATAAATTGCACTGGGGTATTTCTCCTGCATGCATAAAATAGTCTGGGCAAAGTTTTATTAACTTTTGTTCATAATTATTGTAAAATTATTGTACTTTTTTTCTATTTAAAATACTATATTGGTATAATTACACATAATGAGTAATTATATTTTTAGGAATATATAGAAAGTGACTACATTTAAGAGGTAAATAACGTGGAAAATATCGTTTCAGATATCTTTGCAAGAAAAGATGATTCATCAGACAATCAAGCCGGAAGATCAGGTGTAAACCCAACTAAAATCAAAGTTGTTGGTGTTGGTGGCGGTGGCGGAAACGCTGTAAACCGAATGATTAAATCAGGTCTTTCAGGTGTTGAATTTTGGTTGATGAATACTGACTTGCAAGTTTTAGTAGATGGTCAAACAAAAAATAGAATTCAACTTGGAGCATCTTCAACAGAAGGTCTTGGTGCTGGTGGTGATCCATCAGTTGGTGAAAAGGCCGCTGAAGAAGCTTCTCAATCAATTACACAAGCACTAGAGGGTGCTGATATGGTATTCATCACTGCCGGTATGGGCGGTGGAACTGGTACCGGTGCAGCTCCTGTTGTAGCTAGAATTGCTAAAGAGCTTGGTATCCTTACAATTGCTGTTGTTACTAAGCCTTTCACTTGGGAAGGTAAGAAAAGACAAAGACAAGCAAATGAAGGTTTAGAAAAATTAAAAGAATCTGTAGATGCAGTTATTGTTATTCCTAACGATAAATTACTTCAAGTAGTTGACAGACAAGTTACATTACAAGAATCATTCATCATTGTTGATGAAGTATTACTAAGAGGTGTTCAAGGTATTTCTGATATCATCACTGTTCCTGGTATTATTAACGTTGACTTTGCTGATGTTAAGACTGTAATGCAAGCTTCTGGTTCAGCATTGATGGGTATTGGTAGAGCACAAGGAGAAGGCAGAGCAATCAAAGCTGCTCAACAAGCTATCAATTCTCAATTGTTGGAATCTTCAATCAACGGTGCTTCTGGTGTTATTGTTAACATTACAGGTGGACCTGATATGGGTATCCATGAAATCAGTGATGCTGCTTCAATTATCCATGATGCAGTTCTTGATGATGCTACTGTTATTATTGGTACAGCTGTTAACGAAAATATCCAAGGCGAAATTCAAATCACTGTTATTGCTACAGGTTTTGAATTGAAAAATAATTCAGCATCTCCAAAATTGGGATTGTCTAGCACAGATTCAACTGATTCAGCTAGAATGAATGCTGCAGATTTCTTCTCTGGTGCATTCAATACTCAAACAAAATCAGTAATGTCTGATAGCAATAACAATTTTACAAATATCGAAATTCCAGATTTCTTAAAAAGATAGGAATTTTAAATAACACATAAGTAAAGAACAGAGCCGAAAATAAGGCTCTGTTTTTTTATTCACTTAAAATAGACAAATTCATTATTTCAATATCATCATAATCAATATGGTCACTTGGCATCATATTTTGTCCGGTTTTAATTGTAATTTGGTTCTTTTGGTCGGCAATAATTAAGGAATTAGGAATTTTAATCCTTTGGCTGTCACCATTGACGTGAAGTTCTCCAATTTTACGACCGTTAAAATATATTTCTGCAGGACTTGAATATGCTGCTGCAATTCGGTTTTGCCCCATTGCTTTGGCAAGTTTTGTATCTAGCCCAACAATTGAACCTATGACAAGGTAATTCGTGCTTTTTTTGGCATTTGATGTCATAATAAAATCTTTCGAGTAATAAGGTCCCATTGATTTTAGTCTGAAATCTCCGGCATTTGCAGAATTTTTAGAAAAACTGTCATCTCCGAGGTGTAGAATTTCTGAATCCAACGAAATATCAG
>JBNMKP010000186.1:0-3749 GCA_050874405.1 bacterium | reverse complement strand
GACATAATCTTGTACACATTCGGAGTTTAAAAATATACTATTAGTTGACAAATATTCCTCTTTGAGTGTATATTTGTAGAAAAAGAGAGGAGTTAAGATGAGAAAAATTCACGGTTTCACACTTGCTGAAATTTTAATAACTTTGGGCATAATCGGAATTGTTGCTGCAATGACAATTCCCTCTCTTATTACAAATTATAGAAGAAAACAGTTAGAAATTCGATTTAAGCAGGCTGATTCTCTTGTTACTCAGGCAATGAAGTCTACTCTTTATGAATTGGAATATGATAAACAATCTGATATGGATTTAGATGCTTCAAGTAGTGTTATTGAAGAAAGACGAAGAGAATATAATGATATTTGGGAAAAACAGTTTAAGGGAGTAACAAAGTTACAATCTTGTAAAATAATTAATAAGCCTGTTAAAAATTTTTATCTAGAAAATGATGGATATCGTAATTATTGTTGGTCTTTTGGTGGAAATGATTCTTATGCTCTTCTTCTTTCAAATGGTTCTCTTGTATCAGAAATTCAAGTGTCAAAAGAAACCGTTTATTTGAATCGAGCAGTATTTTTTGTTTCAATAGATACAAATGGACCTTATAATGGTCCTAATGCTTATGGTTATGATATCTTTTTTATTACTCCTGAAGATTTTGAAAGAGTAACTGCGGGATTATTATGTGACCCGTTTAGAACTTCTACTGCAAATTTACATGGCTGCTACTGGTACGCACATAAAAATACTAGTGCCTTCAAAGGATTAAATTATTGGGATACCTTGTATAGAAGTAAAAAATATTTGCAAAAATTAAAAGATGAAACCTAAGCAAAAAAAATCCACATACCTTTTAGTATGTGGATTTTTTGTCTTGAATTATATTCTTAAACTTTAAGCATTTCGTTAATTGCTTTAGCAGCTTTTTTACCTGCACCCATTGCGTTGATTGCATTTGAAGCTCCAACCGGTGCAACGTCACCACCTGCAAATACGCAAGGAATATTTGTTGAACGTTTTTCTGGGTCAACAGAAATGTAACCTTTAGCATCTGTGATGATTTCCATTCCCTCTGCTTCTGCAGATTTTTGGATAATTGGGTTTGGACCTGTACCAAGTGCAACAATTACTGTATCAACATCTTCAGTTACAAATTTTCCTGTTCCAACCGGTCTTCTTCTTCCTGATGCATCAGGTTCTCCAAGTTCCATAATTTCAAATTTCATTCCGTCTACATAGCCCTCTTTGTCAAGAATTTCAACAGGGGCATGTAAGAATTTGAATTGTACTCCTTCTTCTTTTGCGTGTCTGATTTCTTCAAGTCTTGCAGGTAGTTCTTTTTCTGTTCTTCTGTATAGAATTGAAACTTCTTCAAAACCGACACGAACGGCTGTTCTTGCTGCGTCCATTGCAACGTTTCCTCCACCGATTACGGCAACTTTTTTACCAACTCTCAATGGAGTGATGCTATCAGCATCTCTTCCTGCACCCATCAAGTTAACTCTTGTTAAGAATTCGTTTGCAGAGAATACTCCGTTTAGGTTTTCACCTTTGATGTGCATCATTTTTGGAAGACCTGCACCTGAACAAATAAATATTGCATCAAATCCATCATCTTTAAGTTGTTTTAAAGTGATTGATTTTCCGACAACAACATCAGTATGGAATTCTACTCCCATAGCTTTTAGGTTTGTAATTTCTCTATCCAAAATAGTACGTGGAAGTCTGAATGGAGGAATTCCGTAACGAAGAACACCGCCTAATTTGTGAAGAGCTTCAAAAACAACAACTTCGTGACCAGCTTTTCTTAAATCGGCTGCTGCGGTAATTCCGGCACAACCAGAACCTACTATTGCAACTTTTTTACCTGTTGGTTTAATTTCTGTCTTTTCTGCTTGAGTGTTATCTCCAACGTATCTTTCTAAAGCTCCGATAGCAACTGCTTGACCTTTAATACCTAAAACGCAATTGCCCTCGCATTGTCTTTCTTGAGGACAAACACGACCGCAAACAGATGGTAACATACTTGTTTGACGGATTATGTTTCCTGCTTCTTCAAGATTATCTTCTTTCAATGCTTTAATAAATTCCGGAATTTGAATGTTTACCGGACAGCCTTGAACACATCTAGGATTTTTGCAGTGCAAACATCTTGAAGCTTCTAATTTTACTTGTTCCGGAGTTAAATTGCTTTCAACCGGATCAAAGTTTGAACGTCTTTGAATTTTATCTTGTTCTTTTACTCTTTGTCTTTCCACAACCATATTTTCTATCCCTTCTTCTAAAAATATTAAATAGATTAACAACATTCTAATTAAAAAATAGACTTAGTGCAAGTCTGTTAATATATCAATAATTTTTAATCTTTTATTTAAAAATTATAAAAAATGTGCTAGTATTATGGAAAATTAAGTAGAGAGTTTTCGAATATGGGTTTACAAATAATTATTTTAATTTTGAGTGTAATTGTCGCAGGATTGGTTTCTTGGTTGATTTGTTCAAAATTTTATCAAAGCAAGATTTCAAAGTTAAGTGCTGAAAATCTTGAATTAAAATCAAGGATTGGTTTGAATGAAAATATTGTAAATCAAGTAAAAATAGAGTTCTCTAAAATTGCGCAAGAATCCTTGAAAGCTCAACAGGAACAATTAATATCTCAACATTCTAATGATTTGAAAAACAAAATTGAGTTGTTTAAATCAGAAGAAATTAATCCTATTAATAAACTATTAAAAGATTTTAAGGATAGTATTGATAATTATCAAAAAACTCATAATCTTGATACTATTGAAATAAAAAATGCAATTAGTGTCGCTGAAAAATATGCCAAAGCCTTAACAACAAGTCAAAATTCAAAGGGTGAATTGGGGGAAAATCAATTAGAACAAATTTTAAAATTTGCTAATCTGGAGGAAAATATTCACTATATAAAACAGTATTCAACAAATGGAGTAAAGCCTGACTTTATTATAAAATTGCCGAATGATGAGCACTTGGTTATTGATTCTAAAGCAATTTTAAAAAATTATTTAGAATTTACTCAAACTGAAAGTGATATAACAAAAAAATCTTTTATAAAGGATTTAGAAAAATGTATTATTGATTTGGCAAAGAAAAATTACGAAGAGATTAATCAAACTTCTCAACCTGGGTTTATATTGATGTATATTCCTATTGAAGCTTGTGTAAATTTAATTTATTCAGATTTTGATTTTAAAAATATAGTAGAATTGGCAAATTCAAAAAATATAATCATCATCGGAACAGCCTCATTACTTGTGACTTTGCGGTTGGTGAACGATTTATGGGCAACAAAAGTTCGTAATGATAATATTGAAAATATAATTACTGCGGGCAAAAATTTGTATAATAATATTTCAATTCATGCTCAAAATCTTTTAAATATTCAAAAAGCAATAAATGATGCTGCAAAATCTGTTCAAACAGAAATCAATCGTATTATGACTCGTCATAACGGTAGTATTTTCAAAGAAGCTGAAAAATTAAGAGATTATGGCATAAATTCTAAAAATTCAAAAAACGGGAAAAAGTTAGTTGAATATACAATTCCTCATGAGTTTTTGGACGAAGAACAATCAGAAGAAATCTAGGAGTAAAAATGGACGAAAATTATTTTATAGAAAATGATAGATTTTTAGGTATAAACGGCATTTTATGTCGTAGAAATTTTATTATAAATACTTTAATTATAGAAATAATTAAAACATTAATAGGTTCGACTCCATTTGCG
>JBNMKP010000185.1:0-3800 GCA_050874405.1 bacterium | reverse complement strand
TACTTGAAAAATCGCCCATTCCATTAATCTCAACTTTTCCATTTTGATTTATATGAACTTCAATTTTATTTTTATATTTTTTGATTATTTCTGGAGTATAAAAATTCGTCAAAAAATGATATCGCTGATTAGAAGAACCCACCCATGGACGAGAAAGGTCATAGTTCTCTTTTTCAAAACCTCCATCAATTAATAAATCTATTTGAGAAAGGAAATTATTTATATCTCGATTATTTTTCTCTTTTAGTTCTTCTATTGTATAACCTGTAAAACACACAATAGAAAGTCCTAAAGACTTAATTTTTTTTGAAAGCTGTCCTAACTCTTTAGCCTGTTCAAATGGTTCACCGCCTAAGAAAGTTACCCCCTCAATTGATGATTGTTTATTTTTAACCATTGAAAACAAATCTTCAACACTGTATTTTTGCCCTATTCCAAAAGCCCAAGTTTCTTTTGCCCAACAATCGGGACAATGCTTTTTGCACCCCTGAACCCAAATACAAAAACGATTTTCCGGTCCTTCAACAGTGGTATTTTCAAGTATCTTATAAACGTCTATCATTATTACTAAATATCAACTATTCTTCCTTGATCATCATCGCCGCCGTTATCTGTTTTCTTTGGCTCTCCGATAACAATCATAGATTTAATTTTTGGAATAAAATGTTCTTTAACATTTGCAACTTTTATGAAATCATCTGCATCTTTAAACAATCCATTTGCAGCACGATATTCAACAATCTTTTTAGCCATTACAATATTTATCCCAGGAAGAACAGCAATTTCATCTGCCCCACTGTTATTTACATCAATCTTGTTAGGACCTGCACTCAAAGCATCACTCATATCAATAAATTGAGGAGCTTCAATATCACGTTCTTGAGTTTTTTCTGCTTGGTGAATATTATCAATATTGACAAATTTTTCATCATAAGGACGTTGATGTTCAAGCCCTCTACTATACGGGTCAGGTTGAATTGCACCCATTTCAACAAATTTAGCTCCTGTATTTGTTGAATCAATTTTGATATCATTTTCTTTTTTAGAAAAATCTTTACCGGTTGTAGATTTGATTGTTATTATGTCTACCTTTGTTTCATAACTGAAAAATGATGCCAAAGAATCTAATGAAATAAAGGCATCAAAAATTTTACAAACTTCATTCCAACATTTATTAATATTAACCTTATTTTTCTCTTTGGTTATAGTAAATGTTCGTTTTTCCTGTTTTTTGTTTGCAATATTATCAAGAACAACAATTTTTTCATCTTGAAAATATTTGACTGTACAATGCTCGTTGTAAATCGTATTTTTATTGAATACAAAACGTTTAGGAACAATACTTATACTTCCCTTGTACAACGAATCCATAAAAAAATATC
This sequence comes from bacterium, assembly GCA_050874405.1. Taxonomy (GTDB): domain Bacteria; phylum Cyanobacteriota; class Vampirovibrionia; order Gastranaerophilales; family Gastranaerophilaceae; genus Zag111. The sequence goes on along the minus strand of JBNMKP010000185.1, from coordinate 2,418 downwards.
GCAATATCAAAGCAGGAATTAACAATATAAGAAAAACTGCTAAACAAAAATTTGCAATTTGCGGCGACACAAAAAACAAACCCATATATATTGCAATAATACTTCCAAAAAATGTTTGACCTCTTCTATACATAATTTGATTATGCCACCATAAATATAGATTTATCAATTATATAAATAGATGATTTTATGCTAATATCTAGCTATGAAAAAAGTAGTTAAACAAAATGCCAATAGTTTAAAGGGAACTCTTACAATTCCTGCAGATAAATCTATGTCACATAGAGCAATTATTTTCCCTTCATTAGCTAAAGGGAAATCAATTATCCGAAACTTTTCAACAGGGCAAGACCCACATTCAACACTACATATTTTTAAAAATTTAGGCGTCGATATTGAATTAATTGATAATACAACGGTTGAAATTAATTCAACTGGAAAACTTTATACCCCTAACAGCAATTTAGACTGTGGTAATTCTGGCACAACAATGCGATTATTGACAGGAATTTTAGCTAGTCAAAATTTTAAATCAACACTTATTGGAGATGAAAGTCTTTCTAAAAGACCGATGAAAAGAGTTATTGAACCTCTAACCCAAATGGGAGCTCAAATAACATCAAACAATTATAAAGCACCACTGAATATTGTAGGGCAAAAACTCCATTCAATAAATTACCAATCAAAAATCGCATCAGCGCAAGTAAAATCTTGTATTTTGCTTGCCGGATTAAACACCGATGGAATAACAACAGTTACAGAACCTTTTATCTCTAGAAACCATACTGAAATCTTACTTAAACACATGGGAGCAAAAATTTCTACAACTGGAACAACAGTATCTATTGAAAAGCCCGAACTTCAACCTGTAGAAATCAATATATTTGGAGATATTTCATCTGCAGCATATTTCATTGTTGCAGGATTGATTGTTCCAAATTCTGAAATAATTCTAAAAAACGTTGGCTTAAACCCAACAAGAACAGGTATTATTGAAGTCGTAAAAGAAATGGGTGGAGATATTGAAATACTTGATGAACACGAAACTTGCGGTGAGCTAGTGGGAGATATTAAAGTTAAATATTCTCCGGAATTAAAAGGTTGTGAAATTTCGGGTGAAATCATACCAAAATTAATTGACGAAATACCTGTAATTGCTGTTCTTGCAACACAAGCCGAAGGTCAAACAACAATTTCTGACGCACAAGATTTAAGGAATAAAGAGTCTGATAGAATTACCGCAGTTGTTACAGAACTAAAAAAACTCGGTGCAGATATTGATGAAAAACCGGACGGAATGATTATTAATGGGAAAACGAATCTATTAGGAGATTGCGAAGTCGAAACATACCACGACCATAGACTAGCAATGAGCTTATATGTTGCAGGATTAATTTGTAAAAAAGAGATTGTAATCAATGGCTTTGAATGGGTAAATATTTCATTCCCCGAATTTGAAAATATATTTGAAATGTTGGGAAAAGACTATTTATCAACTCAAGCATAACGACCGATTTAGCCATATTTACCAGATATTATTTTCATTCATAATATTTCACTATAAGGTTCTCTATAACTAAATTAAAACCATATTTTAATTATTGTACAAAATACCCCATTAGCCATCTGGCTAATTTATTATTTTTGTTGGTTAGCCTAGAATACTAAAAGTAATAAGATTTATTATTAAGCTCATTACACAACATAATAAATAAATTGTTGCTAAAGAAAATATTTAGGGAATTTGATAGAACGAGATGGCAAGTCTTCCAATTAAAGAGATGGATATGGTAAGTAAGATGAAAAATTTGTTCTTGAGCAAAGGACAGATTAGGGATTATTTGCTATTTATATTGTCAATTAATACCGGAATTAATTTAAAAGATCTTTTGGGATTAAAAGTTAAAGATGTAAAAAATAAACAATACTTGAAATTGGGGCAAAATAAATCTGTACCATTGAATAATGAAATTCAAGCTCTAATAGAAAAAGTAGTAGATGGTTGTAAAGCAGAGGAACCTCTTTTTAAAGGGAGATTTGGTCGACCTTTGGATAGAACCTCAACATTTTATATTTTCAAATCAATTTGTACGGAATTGGGAGTGGAGGATAAATATTCTGTAGCCTCTTGGCGGAAAACATTTGCATATCACTATTACCAAAAGTATAAAGATTTGTCTTATTTACAATGGTTGTTTAACCAGTCAACAGTAGAACAAACGTTAAAATATATAGGTATAGATGAGAATATGAATTTAAGATTTAGAGAAGGAATAAGTTTATGAAAGATTCAAGTATAAAATTTTCAATAATAGTACCTGTTTATAATGTAGAAAAATTTTTACGAGAAAGTCTCGATAGTATTATTTCTCAAACATTGAAAGATTTTGAAGTAATTTGTGTAAATGATGGTTCTAC
>JBNMKP010000184.1:0-3802 GCA_050874405.1 bacterium | reverse complement strand
CAATTGACCAGTGGACACAGTTACCCTCTATTAATCGGCAAACAGCTTTACTATCAAAAAGGAAAACCTTTTAGGAACTTTTGTTGTTCCCGAGCTTGAACCTTAACCGATTACAAATACATTATACGATATTTTTAAAGGTTTGAAAAGTCCGTATTTTTACGTAGGTATTTCTACCTACGTATTTTATGCAATTTTTGTTCAATCAATTTTTCTAAAAACTCTTAATATATCTAATTTTGCAGCTTTTTGCTTCTATCAATTGTTGCGATGAATTTTACGGCTTCATTTGACGGAATTGCAAATCCTATTCCGATGTTTGAAATGTTGTGGTCTGGGTTGTAAATTGATTGGCTTATTCCAATAACTTCTCCTGTAGTATTTAATAACGGACCTCCCGAACACCCTGGGTTAATTGCAGCATCTGTTTGAAATCTGTTTTTAACATAGTCAATTCTTGAGATAATTCCTTGGGTTAAGGTATTTGAAAAACCGAATGGATTGCCAATCGTTAGAACTTTTTGTCCGACTTTAACCTCTTCTGAATCAGCAAACGACACGGTTTGCAGTGGTCGTTTGGGTTGAATTTTAATTAGTGCTAAATCTTTGTTCTTACCCATTTGAGCAATAAATTTTGCCCTGTAAGTTTGACCGTTGTATGTTGTTACATCAATTGTTGTTGCTCCGTCAACTACGTGCGAACCTGTTAAAATCATTCCGTCAGGGGTTACAACACAACCGGTGCCTGCTGAAACCCCATCTGCAACTTGAGCATCAATTGCAACGATTGCAGGTGTGATTTTTTCATAAACACTGATATTCACTTGCTCATCAGGTGCATAGTTTACATTTGCCGGAGTATAACCCATTGTTAAAAACATAATTGAAATTGCTATTAATAATTGTTTTCTCATTTCCACCTCTTTTGTATAAATTATTTAGTCAGTTTTATTGTATTTGTATGCTCTTTTGGTGTTTTTTGAGGTTAGTTCTTGAAAATATTAAAATATTAATGTATAATTCAGAAGACGATAAGTCCACATATTTAATTAAGGAGAAAAAAATGGCAAGAATTGATTCATTTAAACACGCATTAGAAGAAAAACGTGCAGTTAAAGTTATTGCAGGTATTGATAACTTTGATATTGAAAATATTAAAAAAGTTGTATCTTCAGCAGAAAAATCTCACGCAACAGCTGTTGATATTTGTGCAAGAGAAGATATCATCAGAGAAGTTCGTTCAATGACAGATATGCCAATTTTCGTATCTTCAATTGTTCCTGCTGAATTAGTTAAAGCAGTTGAACTTGGTGCAGATGCTATTGAACTTGGTAACTTTGATGTTCTTTACAAAAAAGGAACTTCTTTCTCAGCTAAAGATGTTTTAGAATTGGCTAGAGAAACAAAAGCTATGTTGAACGGTCAAGATGTATTCTTCTGTGTTACAATCCCTGGTGAAATTTCTACAGCTGATCAAATCGAATTAGCTATGAAATTAGAAGCTATGGGTGTTGATTTAGTTCAAACAGAAGGTCACTATACTTCAACAGTTGAATTAACAGGCGCTAGAGCATTAGTTGATAGAGCTCAATTAACAATTTCTAACACTGTTGAATTATCAAGAAATGTTGAAATGCCAATTATGACAGCTACAGGAATCAACCCTACAACAGCTCCATTTGCTTTTGCAGCAGGTGCTAGTGCAATCGGTTGTGGTTCTTGTGTAAACAAATTAACTTCAGATTTAGCTATGGTTGCTACAATTTCATCATTGGTTGAAATTGCTAACAAAAATGCAGTTAAAGTTGCTGAATTAGTTTAGTTCTAAAAAATATATAATCAAAAAGCCGTCTGAATTTTCCGTCGGCTTTTTTGTTGAAAAACATGGATAATTGAACGCCACCCTGCTCCTCTCTAACTAGGAGTGAAAATATGTAAAGGGTTTATTGTTTCACTTCTTTTTCCCAAAAATTTCATGTGTGTTGTATAATATTGTTTGCAACGAGGCGAAATATATATGAGTGCAAATAAAATGACAACTTTAGATAGATTGGGTATAGGAAAAGATGCGGTTATTGAGTCTATTGAATGTGAAAATAAGGCTCTCCGTTCACATATTTTGGATATGGGTTTAACTCCTGGGGTTGAAGTTACGCTTGTTAAAGCAGCTCCGATGGGTGACCCTTTAGAAATTCGTGTTAGAGGTTATGAACTTACTCTAAGAAAAGCTGATGCTTCTAGAATAAAGGTTTCTGATATTCATGATGCCCATAATTGTCAGAGAAAAAATAATGTTTTTGATATTACTTCTGAACACTCTCAAAAAGGGGAAGCAAAAACTTATGAAACAAGAAAATTAAGCAAAGGTACTGTTAAGAAAAATTTAAAACTTGCTCTTGCAGGGAACCAAAATTGCGGTAAGACAACGTTATTTAATCAATTAACTGGTTCAAATCAGCATGTCGGAAATTTCCCAGGGGTTACGGTTGATAGGACTGACGGTACAATTATTGGTCATAAAGATGTAACTATTACCGATTTACCGGGGATTTATTCGCTTTCACCTTATACAAGTGAAGAAATTGTTACCCGTGATTTTATTTTGAAAGAAAAGCCAGATGGACTTATTAACATTGTCGATGCGACAAATATTGAGCGAAATTTACTTTTGACAATGCAATTGATGGAACTTGATGTTCCTATGGTAATTGCTCTTAATATGATGGACGAAATCACCGAAAGTGGCGGAACTATTGATATTAATGGTTTAGAATCTGCTTTGGGTGTTCCTGTTGTTCCGATTTCGGCTCTAAAAAATCAAGGTATTGATGAACTTGTTGAACACGTAATAAGTGTTGCAAAATTTTCTGAATACCCTGGGCGACTTGATTTTTGCGAAGAGATTGATGGCAAAGAGGGTGCGGTTCACAGATGTATTCACGCATTGATTCATTTGATTGAAGATCACGCAAAAGAAACCGGAGTGCCTGTCAGATTTGCGGCAACAAAATTAGCTACAGGTGATGAGTTGATGGTTAAGGAACTTCAACTCAATGAAAACGATATTACTGCTTGCCAAAGTATTGTTGAACAAATGGAAAAAGAAGCAGGTTTAGACCGTGAATCTGCAATGGCTGATATGAGGTTCACTTTTATCGAAAAATTATGCGATAAATTTGTTTTTAAACCTGAAGAAACAACGGCATATAAATTGTCTACAAAAGTAGATAGATTTTTGACCGGAAAATATACTGCTATTTTGTCGTTTTTGTTGATAATGTCATTGATTTTCTATTTGACTTTCGGACCGTTGGGTTCGTTTTTGTCTGATTTGATGAAAATCGGTATAAATTATATTACAACACTTGTCGATAATGGTTTGACGACTTATGGGTTAAATCCTGTTGTTCATTCGTTGATAATAAATGGTATTTTTGCCGGTGTAGGTAGTGTTTTGAGCTTCTTGCCGGTAATCGTTGTTCTATTTTTCTTCTTGTCAATTTTAGAAGATTCCGGATATATGGCAAGAGTTGCTTTTGTTATGGATAAGCTATTGAGAAAAATCGGATTGTCAGGTAGAAGTTTTGTTCCAATGTTGATTGGTTTTGGTTGTTCTGTTCCTGCAATTATGTCAACAAGAACTCTTCCATCTGAACGTGATAGAAAAATGACGATTTTCTTAATCCCATTTATGAGTTGTTCAGCAAAACTTCCGATTTATGCATTATTTACAGCTGCATTCTTTAAACATAAACAAGTTTTAGTAATGCTTGGCTTGTATTTAATCGGAATTGTTGTTGGT
>JBNMKP010000183.1:0-3818 GCA_050874405.1 bacterium | reverse complement strand
ACATTAAGGAATATTAATCCTCTAATCAATAAATTTACCTTCAAACAAATCCATAACCATATTCACATTGTCTGTATGATATGAAGAATCCGGATTTGAGGGAATTTTAGCCATCTCTGCTTTTGCATTTTCTATTTTTGAATTAATTGTTTTAGATTGAGCTTTAGGCTGAGGTGCAGACTTAGTTATTTGTTCTTTTTGTGTAACAACGGCCTTTACCTCTTCATCATTCATTTCCGGAGGATTATCTTGCACTAAAGGTTTTTTAGCTTGTGCAGGGGCAGGCAAATCATCGTCATCAGTTTTAGACTCTGCTCTTAATTTGTCATCACCTGTTTGAGGTGCTCTAACAATAACTTTAGGAGTTTTCCCTGGGAATAAAGCATTTGAAGCCTCTATAATGAAGTGATTTTTTGTACCCTCAGGACCGAATTGTTTTAACCAACTTGGATTTTTAATTGAAACAATAACCTCATCACTTGCAATTTTAACCGGCAAAGCTTGTTGTTTCAAAATTGCTCGAGATGGGAAACTTGTAATATTTTCCAACAACTTAACCCAAAGTGCTTTCACACCATTTGCAGGTGCAGGTTTTGACATCGGTACAGATTGATTTAAAACCTCTTCTTCCGTTGCATTAATAACAGGTTTAGAAGTCACCGTTGGGGTCGGTTTTGCTTGTGGTGTTGAGTCCTGAATTACAGGTCTAGGAGGCATTGTAGGTCGTTTAACCTCTTGTTTCATAACAGGAGATGGTGGAGTATTATAAGCTGATACGTTCACCATTTTTGCCGGAGCACCTGCTTCTAAAGATATAATTCGTTTTTGTAAATCTTCAAGTTTTGTATTTTCTGTTAGATTAGCTAAATCAAGAATCGCTACATCAAGCCACAATTTTGGATTTGCAGTTTGTTTTAATTCCTTGATATAAGCAGCACATTTATCAATCAAAGAAATAATTTGATGAACTTCTAATGATTGAACTTTTGCTTGAAGAGTTTTAATTTGCTCTTCGTTTAACTGAACAACACCTGTAACATCACTATTTCCAACTGATTTAAGGATTAATGAATTTCTAAAATATTCAAGTAAATTTGACAAAATCTGACTTGGTTCATTACCTTGATTATAGATAGAATTCAAAATATCAAGTGCTTCATTCTGTTTTGAAGAAGCAATAGCTTCAAATAATGATGTCAAAGATTGGAATGAAAGTCTTCCTAACAGTCTATTGATATCATCTACTGAAATAGCCTCAGTTGTTGAATTTAAAACACTTAATTGATCTAACAACGCTATACTATCACGCATTCCACCTGCAGAGTTTTGCGCAATATATCTAAGTGCATCATCAGTGATATTTATTTCTTCTTTGTCTGAAATATAGCGCAAATGTTTTGCTATATCATCAGTTGTAATACGTTTAAAATCAAATCTTTGACAACGACTTTTGATAGTATCTAGGACTTTGTGAACTTCTGTTGTTGCCAAAATAAAAATCACATTCTTTGGAGGTTCTTCTAAAGTTTTTAATAATGCGTTAAAGGCTTGATTCGTCAACATGTGGACTTCATCAATTATATAAATTTTATAACGGCTCTGAACAGGTGCTAGAGCAACTTTTTGAATAATTTCATCAGCATCATTTACAGATCGATTACTTGCCGCATCGATTTCAATAACATCAATCGGTATTGAATTTGTAATATTTCGACAATTTTCACACTCATTACAAGGATTAATTGTTGGTCCTTTTTCACAGTTTAAGGATTTTGCAAAAATTCTGGCAGTAGAAGTTTTACCGGTTCCTCTTGGTCCGGTAAAAAGATATGCATGAGAAATTCTATTCATCTCAATTGCATTTGCTAAAGCCTTTTTAATGTGTTCTTGTCCAACAATTTGTTCAATTGTTTGTGGTCTGTATTTTCTATATAACGGAATGTAATTCTTATTCATGATAAAGTAATTATAACAAATAAACTTCAAAAAGGGAGGGTTTATGAACTTAATTAAACCGAAAAAATTACAACAAGGTTCAACGATTTCGATTATTGCTCCTGCAGGTAATGTTGATAAAAATAAGTTGAAATTTGGGATAGAATATCTCGAAAAGCTTGGCTATAAGGTTAAATTAGGGAAAAACCTTTTCAATCAAAATAAATATTTAGCAGGAACAGACGAAGAACGTGCTTTTGATATAAATCAGGCTTTTGCAGACTCTGAAACAGATGCAATTATCTGTGCACGTGGAGGATATGGTGCAATAAGGCTAATTGATAAATTGGATTTTACAACAATTAAGGATAATCCTAAAATATTTTGCGGATACTCTGATATTACAGCTCTTTCTGCAGTTATTCTAAAAAATGCCGGACTTATAACTTTTTCAGCTCCAATGATTCAGAGTGATTTTTCTGATAATGAAATAGATAAATTTACAGAAGCTAATTTTTGGAAAGCTTTAACATCTGATAAAATCACAATAAAACCAGATAATCCGAAATTTTATTTTAATGGAATTGCGCAAGGAATAACTTTTGGAGGAAATCTTGCAACACTTACTTCTTTAGCCGGAATTGACTTTATTCCTGACGAAAAATTTATCTTATTTGCAGAAGATATAAATGAAGATGTTTATAAAATCGACAAATATTTTAGACAACTTTTAAATATTCCAAAATTCAAAAAGAATATTTCTGGTGTTGTTCTTGGTGATTTTATCGGAATTGACAATGAAATATGGCTCGATAATCTATTTAAAGAAATCGCAGAAGAATTACAAGTTCCTGTTATTTCGGGATATCCAATTTCACATTCTCAACACAAAGCAACAGTTCCATACGGAGCAAATGCTATATTGAATGAAAGTGGCATTCTTGAAATTAGTTATTAATTCTAACAATTAAAGAATCTGATTTGGTATTTTCAAGTATTCTTTTGCTAACAGAACCTAAGAATATTCGTGATAAACCTTTTTTATCCCTAGCACCAGATACAATTAAGTCAATCTCGTTTGTTGATGCATATTTGATAATTTCTTGAGCCGGAGTTCCTCGTAAAATAACTTTATCTTTAATGTTCAAATTAGAATCGGTAAAGATTTTTTCAAATTGGTTTAATAAAAGCATTGCCGCTTTTTCTTGTTTTTGTTCAACTTCAATTATCCAATTTGAATCTAAATTACCCTCTAAAAATAAATAATCAGGAACTTCATAAACTGTTGTAAGATAAATATCTTTGTCTTGCAAATTCATTGTTTCAATACATTTAGAAACAATTTTTGGAGTAGCATCGAATGAATCTACAGCGAACAGTATTTTTCTCGAATCGTTAAGTTCCTTTGAAATGTAAGTAGAAATCTTAGCAACGGAAGAAACTTCTTGCGACACAGAACCCAACCACTTTTGAATACCTTTTTTGCCATGAGATCCTAATACAACATATTCATACTGATTTGTATTTAGAGTTTCTAATATTGAATCAACAGTTGAACCACACATTTTCAATTTTTCACCAATTACAATATCAAATTCTTTAAGCAGCCTTTCAGTGTAGTCAAGAATTGCATCAGCTGAATTTGCGCATTGTTTATTAAAACCACTTGATTCTACAGAAATTGTATCAGGTAGAAAGCTCAAATCTATGACACATAATATATCAACTGTAAAATTTTTGAACCATCTTGAAAAATTTCTGATTGCGTGATAACTAATCTTTGACCCGTCTGTACAAAATAAAATTTTCATAATCTCTCCTATTTTTCAAGAGCATAATTTATGTTAAGGAAAATTACATTAGCTAGTCATATATAATTTTTT
>JBNMKP010000182.1:0-3839 GCA_050874405.1 bacterium | reverse complement strand
GAATTATGTTAATTAAGGTCATTAATATTCTTTCCTCCTAAAAAGACTAGACAGTTTGTTCTAATATTAGCACGAACTGTTCTTAATTTAGCACTAAAATTATAAACATGCAAGAAAATTACATTTCTAGTAAAAAACAACTACAAAAAGCTCTTTCTGAAATTATTAGAAAACACAGAAAAGAACTTAACAAATCAATTAGCCTTGCATCTGATGAAATTGGAATGACTAAATCAATGTGGGCGGATTTAGAAAAATCAATTAAAGATCCACAAATTTCTACTCTTTGGCGAATATCTGAGGGGTTAAATATACCTCTTTCAACAATTATTATTGAATTAGAAAAACAACTAGGAGAAAAATTTACTCTAATTGGGCAATAAAACGGAAAGCTTAATAAAGCTTTCCGTTTTTGTATTTTCATTATAAATTTTCTACTTTACTGATTTTGTTTCAATAAATTCAGTATTTGGTGAAAATTCTTGTTTTTCACTATTCATATCAAGTTTATTGACAATGCTTGCACGTTTTTTACGGAACAACATATCAACAAAGGCTTCCAAACGAGTAACAAAACCAGCTTCACCGGTTTGTTCATCAATAGTCAAGTTTAAAAGAGGTTTGCCAAATTGTTTTGCTCTTCTTGTAATTCTTTCAACCATCAATGAATCCGGACCACAACCAAAAGCAGTAATAGTGATTACACCATCAACTTTGTTATCCTTCAAATAATGTCCCGCACTTCCGGTCATTTCATCTTCATTTGCCCAGTACTTTTCATTTCCTAAGCTTACAATACCTTCATCTAATTGTTCAGAAGATAATTGCAATGAAGTGCAAACTTTAACGTCCATTTTCTCTAATTTATCAAATATCTTCATACAAACACGTTCGTCATAAATATTATAGCCATGACCAACCAGTGCAATTGAAATAGGATATTCTTTTGAAGTATTTGAAATAACAACTTTACCTTGCAACGCATAGCTCAAAGCTTTAGAATAAGGCATACCGGATTTTGTCATTACATAAAAATTGTTATAACATCTCCAACCTGCTTTTGATGCTTTTTTGATAAGTTTCATATCAGTTATGCCAAATGGTTTAACTGCTTCTGCCAAAAATTCATATAAACCTTGATTTTTTTCAGATTTATCAAGAGTTGCTTCTATCATTGTAAATGGTTCCTTAACAACATTACGAACCAAATCAGGCAATCCTCTGATTTTTGAACAGTTATAAATTTTGTTATCAATTGATTGCAATGACGGAACTAAAATTTTATCTACACCTTTATGGATAAGATTTAAAATATGTCCGATATAAACTTTAATTGGTAAACAAGTTTCGGTTACAACCAAAGCTGCACCGTCTGACATTGTTTGTTTTGTTGTAACATCTGATAAAATAATCTTTATTCCCAAATCATTAAAAAAGCCATAATAAAAAGGGTAATTGTTGTAAAAAGACATTGCACGAGGAATGCCGATTACTTTTTCTTCTGATTTTGAATTAGTCATGCGTTTCTATCCCTACATTTTTCTACTATATATATAATAGCTCAAAAAAATTTTTTTTAACCTTTTTTGAAGATTTATTTACTATTTCAAAAGGAAATAAAATTCATCTTAACATTACTTTACATTTAAGCAATAAAAAGGCAATTAATTTAAAACAAAATACTTTAATTATATATAAGAAATATCTAGGATATATATTTTCTTAAAGGAACAGGATAACAAATCAATAGGGAGGACAACGTATGGGCGTTGGCGCAGAGGATTACATCGATAAGATGTTGGTACAAAAATATCAAGAAGAACGTGTTGATAACCACGATAATATGGAATCAATGGTTGACCCAAATAAAATGATGGAAGCTATGAATGATTACGCAGCTACAGTTCGTAACATGATGGAACTTCGTCAAAGACTTAACATTGCTTGTTATGCAATCAATGCAAGAACAGCAAGATATCAAAGATCCATGGGTCAACAATAATAAAAAAGTTTTATGTTGAATTGTGCCTATTTTTGATAAAATAGAAGTAACACAAGGAGACAATACCATGGGAAAAATTATCCTGGGTTCTTCTTCTCCCAGAAGAGCCGATATCATTAAAAAACTAAAATTGGATTTTGAAATTATTCCGTCTTCGTATGTCGAAAAACATGACAAGACGGATTTCTCTTATGATTTTGTAGAAAATTTAGCCTATAACAAAGCTCTATATGTTGCTAAAGAACATCGAAATGATGACCGATTAGTTGTTGGAGCAGACACAATTGTTGTTATTGGAAATAAAATTTTAGAAAAGCCGAAAGATTTTAAAGAAGCAAAAGAAATGCTAACAGAACTTTCCGGAAAAACTCACTTTGTGGTTACAGCAATTGCGGTTGTAAATCCTATCAACTTAAAATATCATATAAAATCAACAACAACCTATGTAACATTTGAAAAACTTTCAAGAGATCAAATAACATCTTACATTCTTAAATTTAAACCACTTGATAAAGCCGGTTCTTATGGAATTCAAGAGCTTCCGAAAGGATTTGTTAAAAAAGTTGAGGGAGAAATTGATAACGTTATCGGTTTACCGTCAAAAACACTCAAAGAGCTTCTGCAATTGGATTATTCTTAATATTTATATAAAAATTTAAACCAACAATTGACAAAAGTTAAAAACACCCACATAATATTAATAATTGGGAATTTAAGGGACTTGAGATGAAAAGAACAGCTTTTACTTTACCGGAGATTTTAATCACATTAGGCGCAATTGGAATTGTTGCAGCAATAACAATTCCCGTGTTGTTTTCAAATATCAATAATGCAAAATTTAGAAACCAATACAAAAAAGCAGTTTCAACATTAAACCAAGCAGCACTAATGGCACAGGCAAAATATGAATACAATTTTGCAGGAACAACAACTGTTTGCGGAGATGATAAAACTGCAGCCGGAGAACATCACCCAGAAAAAGAAATGTCCTTCTGCTCAATTTTAAATTCAACATTATCAGCATCAACATACAATGGTCGAGTTGGAGATTTGCAAAAAGTTGACCGAGGGCAAAATGTTGGAACTTATGAACTTAAAGTTAGAGATACTATAAAAGAAAATTATAAAGACTTTTTATCTTATTCTTTAGCAGACGGAACTCTTATTGCATTTGACCCGAATGCTAAAGGTTGCGAATTATCTATTGGAAACAGACTTCAACAAGATATGTTTTCAAAATCTGTAAATGGAAACGATTTATCTCATTGTACAGGTTTTATTGATGTAAACGGTGTAACTCTTCCTAATACCGAAGTTACTTGTTCAAACGGAAAAGAAAACAAAGTAGGCTCAGGTTGTGTGGTTTATAACAACTCCGGACATTTAGCAGATGTTTTCCCTGTCGTTTTTCACGATTCAACTGTTGAACCTGCATCAGGTGCCGCTCAATATATTTTAGATTCTACAAAATAAAAAAAGGAGAGGGCGCCCAAGTGGGTTATACTGAAGTTATATGTATATAAAATTAAATATATTTGAGCGCCCGAGGAAATTAAATAATAAAACTAAAAGAGTTTTCAATCTTTTTTTTATTGAACCATGCCTTCTTTTACCGCTTTAACTGCGGCTTGAACACGGTCATTTACACACATTTTTTGAAGAATTGAACAAACATGAGCTTTTGCAGTATGAACACTGACAATAAGTTCTTTGGCAATTTCAGTATTACTTTTGCCTGCAACTAAATGATTTAAAACTTCAAGTTCTCGTTCTGTCAAAGGAATTCTGGCATGATCTGCAACTTTATGACCTAAAATAGCTGCATTATCCGTTTTTG
>JBNMKP010000181.1:0-3852 GCA_050874405.1 bacterium | reverse complement strand
TAATATCTCTATGAAAAAATTCTATATATTATTAATCATATTAATAAGTTTCGGAATTCTACCAGCAATTTCAAATCAATATAATGTATATTCTCCAAATAATTTTACTAATGCAATCAAACCAGAAAATCAAAAAGAAAGAATATTATTTATACTAGATTTATCTAACAGCATGGAAGAGCCATTAGAAAATTCTACAAAATTTAATCTAATGATAAATACAATGAGCCAAATTCTTCCGCAAATATCACCGGACACTTGGATTGGCTTAAGAGTTTACGGGCATAGAATGGGGTTTACTCCTATTGAAGCATGCAGAGCTTCAACCCTTATTTCTCCAATAAATTCAAACAACAATCAAAACATTGAAAATGCATTGAAAAAAACTAGACCTCGAGGAATGACACCCATCACATATTCTCTAAAACAAGCGATAAAATATGATTTCATGGGATTTTCAGGGAAAAAACACATTATTTTATTAACAGATGGAGGAGAAAATTGTGACGAAAGCCCATGTACATTTGTTATGAACTTAATCAAAATAAGAAGAGATGTTCATATTGATGTAATTGCGTTTAATGTCAATGATTCTGAAGATTTGGAACAACTCGAATGCACTGCACTAGTCACAAGTGGAAAATTTTACAATGCTCAAACATCTGCAGAATTATTAAACGGATTCAACAATTCAATAGACGGAGTTAAAAACGTAGAAGCAAGAATTGTTTTGCCAAGTAATTAGAATCACATATTAGCCATATAGCGAATAGTAATGCAAATAAAACCATGCTTTATATAAAAAAAGAAAGGAGTATGTGTTTATGAAAAAGATATTTGTTGCATTATTTTTTGCATTTTTAATTTCAAGTGTAGGCTATGTTGCAGTATCAAAGAGTATTCAACCTCAAACAGTTGAAAGATCCGGTTGTTGTTCTCACCACGGTGGTGTTGCATATTGTGGAAAAAGCGGATATTTTATTTGCAATGACGGAACTCAAAGCCCTAGTTGTACTTGCAGATAAAAATTAAAGATTTTTTAGAATTAAATCAATAAATTCACCTGTCGTTAAACCGGTACTTTTATTTTTTGTATAAAATTCATCATAAGTCGGTTCTTCTGACAGGTAATTTATTACCCTCTTACAGTTGGTTTTTATATAATTTTTTACAGGTAAAAATTTTATTCGGGGGATTCGCATAACACTCCTCTTGCTTAAATAATAACCCCTGAATTTATTTTTACAAACCAAGATTCTTATCAAGTTTTAAGAAATCAATAATATCTAAAATTGAGTTTATTTCATTGTAAATACTATAAAACTGTTCTGAATCCAACAAACTATGTTTCATATCAATTTCAAAGAAATCTTTTCTTGTTGGAACAAATAAATATACAAAACCACCAACAAAAGCTGCTGAAACATCATAAACATCTCTTTCCCCAATAAGAGAGCTTGCAGTAAGTCTTGCGGAATATTCTTCATCTGTAAGAGTTCTGCCATCAGCAGTTGAATAATTAAAGTTATCTCCTAATTTTTCTAATCTATCCATAAATGCTGTTGTCAATAAATAACGAGCTTCAATTTGGTCTGTTGAATAAATTTTTCTATTAATCATAAATGTAACAGATTCCAAATTAACCTCTTCAAACATTCGTTGTTTTTTGATTTTTCCTTTTACACCCACAATTGTTTGTCCTTTGAACTTCTTTTTCATCTGTATCTTTATAAGCAAGCCATTGAAATCTGTAATATGTTCAAGCTGAGAACGCCCATTATAACCATTTCTTCGATATTCTCTATGGAATAAATTACATTCATTTATTAAAAAATTACAACCGTTATGAAGACCAACAATCACATCATCATCAATTTTATCCGTAGAAGATGGAAACAATCCCCACCTTTGAACATCTCCATAAGGAACTGCGTTTTTCTTATCAGAAAAATATAAATTGCCAAACAATGTTAATATCTTTGATGTGACTTCTTTCTTTAATGTTTTGTTGAATTTAATATCAGCATTACTTTGCCATAAACCAGCAATAGTTGCGACAATTACAGCAATAGGAATAAATATTTGATTGTCAGTAGTCATACCTAAATATAAACCACCAATAAGAGAACCTAAGATAATAACTAAAGCTATTTTTCTTTGAAGTTCTAAACTTGCACGTTTTTGCTCAAACGGAGCAATCATCGGTTCAATTTTTTGTCTATAAAAATTCTCAAATTCTGGTTTATATAATTTAGTCATTCTACCTCCAAAATAGTTAACTGTTTTGTAAAATCATACAATATTTAACTAATTCAGTAATCATCTAAATTATTTAGTTTTATTTTGATTTTCTTTATTGTAGCGGAATTTTGTGAATAAATTTGCAGATTTAGTTATGAAAAATCCAATTACACCAATACCAAATACTAAAGGTAATCCAGCAATCAAGACTTTTTGTTTTAACATTTTTTTGTACATAACATCTGAATTTTCGCCAAACTTTTTAGAATATTCTTTCAATTCATCAAATCTTGGGACTTCCAATTTTTCATTCAAAACATCTTTACATTTTCCTGTTTTATACAAGAATTTTTTGAAGCCTTTTTCTAACAATTCATTCCCATAAATAATATAAAAACCAACAATCGGGTAACGAGATAAAGTTTCTAAATAATTTTGTTTACCTCTATCCTTTGAAGAGCCGAAATATCCTGCACCACCTACTAGTACACAAGAAGTTAATTGACCTCTTGATAAAGATAATTTGCCATTATCATTTGCAAAATCCAAACTCAAGAATTTATCAAAAAAGTTTTTTGCTTTGGTATTGTTTTTAAATAATTTTGTCCCCGGAGCAACAATTAACTCTGACAAATTTTGTAAAGCTTTTGATTTTTCACCCTTACTTAATAACAAACCCGCAAGAGCTAAACAACCGACATAAATACCCCCTGCGAGTTTGATATGTTTTTTAGCACTTTTTTCAACTTTATCAGCTTGAGTTTTATTTTCGTTTTTAGTTTTGTTCAAATTTGCAATATTTTCGAAATCAGCTTGTTTAAACATTTTCAATGTCATAATATTTTTTGCATAATTCAATGTATATTCAATCAACGGAATTGCAAAACCACCAAGAGCTAAAGCTGCTTTAACAGGCATTAATTTTTTATTTTCTAAAGTATTATTATTTTTCAAAAGGTCTTTAGCAGGAATAGAGACTTTTTGTTTAAGATTTTGAGGTAATTTTTTAGAAAAACCTTTTCTAAAGATTTTTTCACCCAATAAAGCCGGACAATAATAAACTAAAACAGATTCAGAAAATTCTAAAAAAGAATTTTCCGCAAGTTCAGCTTTACTTCTTGCACACACAGCTTTAGGAACAAGACCGGTTGCGTTATCTTGAATAAATCTAATATTTGAAAGTCCGGCTCCACCCTCTTGGATTGAGCAAATCTTACTTGCAGCTCTTAAACCTAAACCGATAGTTCCTGCGTTGGTAAATGTAGTGTTATTGTTATTTATTCTTTTAATTTCCATTTCGTAATTTCCTTTTTATAAATCTGACAACAAAAAATGACCTGAACAAATAAGATCAGGTCATTTTGAAAAACTTATTATATTATTATCAGTTTATCGCCAACTTAAAAGACCTGTCTTATTCAACAGGCACCACCAAGATTTAGTGTTTAAATTTAAGTTTGACATAAAAATTACATTTCCTTTCGGCTACGAGAGTAATACTAACACGCAAAAATTTAAAAAGCAAGAGGGTTGAATAAAGTCTATAGGTTGATAAGGAAATAAGGGAATAAGTTCTTTATGTTTTATTGTCCTTTTTGTTATTTGTTCTAT
>JBNMKP010000180.1:0-3860 GCA_050874405.1 bacterium | reverse complement strand
GCTTTAGCAAATGAAGCAGGTGTTCATAGTGAATATGCAAGTGGTACAGCTTTCCAAGCAAAATATGTAGGGGAGTCAGAAGCAAATGTTAGAGATTTCTTCAATCGACTTGTAGATAACCAACCATCTATTGGTATTATTGATGAAATTGATGCTATTGGTGTAGAAAGAGGTGCAGGCGACCATTATGGAGATAAATTAATCGACCAAATTCTTACTTGTATGACCGATATTTACGATAATGGAGACAATGTTTATATCTTAGGCTTAACAAACAGATATGACGCATTAGATACTGCATTAAAAAGAGCAGAAAGATTTAGTAAACACATTAAAATTGGAGAACCAGATAAAGATGGTGTAAGACAAATCTTGAAAATTCATACAGAAGGAAGACCTTTAGATAAAAATATTAATACTGAAGAAATTGTAGATAAAATGTATGAGGCAAAAGCTGTCGGTGGGGATATCAAATTTATGTCAAAACTTGCCAAAGAATCAATGATGAAACGTCTTGGCATCTATGACAAAATGGAGAATGGAACTTTTACAGAAGCAGATATGAAAAATGCAACAATCACTCAAGAAGATTTTCTAAATGCAATAGAAGAATTCAAAACTCAACACCGAGATGGTAGAAAGCCTATCGGATTTGGTAAAAAATAATTATATTTCTCACATCCTTCTTATATAATACTATACTATATGTACGCTATTATTAAGCTCCCACAAAAATGGGAGCTTTTAATTTATCATTTAACCAAACACTTGCTTTTGAACTTCAAGAGCTGTTTTTGTCGTCGCAAGTCCTGCTTGAGAACTTTCTTTTAATGTAGGTGACATCAATGCTCCAGTTTGTTCCATAGCATCAATCACTTCATCTATTGGGATTTTTGATTCAACACCAGATAAGGCAAGTTCAACAGCAGTAATTGAATGAACAGCTAAGAACGGATTTCTTTTTACGCAAGGAACTTCAACAAGCCCTGCAACAGGATCACAAGTTAAACCTAGTAGATTTTTTAGAGCCAAAGCAGCCGCATTAAGAATTTGAGAAACATTTCCTCCTCTCATTTGGCAAACTGCAGCAGCACTCATTGCTGATGCAACACCACATTCGGCTTGGCAACCTGCAACAGCTCCTGCTAGTGCGACTTTTATTGATATAATTCTACCAATTTCACCTGCTGTAATTAAAGCATTGAGTTGTTCTCTTTCAGAGTGGTTAAATTCTTCACTCACCGCAATCAAAGCAGCCGGTAAAATACCACAAGAACCTGCCGTTGGACAAGCAACAATTTTACCCATTCTAATATTTTCTTCACTGGTTGCAAGTGCATATTCAACTATTTTTTCAAAAACAGAACCAAACATTGCATGTTCAGATTTATATCTTTTTTGAACTTTAAAACAATCTTGACCGCACATTCCACTCATTGATAGTTCTTTACTTGCCATACCGGATTGAATAGCTTCTTTCATAGCGTAAAGACTCTTGGCGGCAAAAGTTCTGACTTGTTCTACAGTCATATCCGATTCCATAGCCATATTTTCTTGCGCAATCTCATAAATCTTTTTGTTACGAGAAATACAAGCCTCTTTTAATTGTTCAAATGTATTTATATTCAATTCCATATTAGTTTTCCAATTTTTCTACATAACTTACAAAATAAACTTCCGGAATTTCTTCAATATTATCAATAATTTCAGAACTAATATTTCCATCAACACTAATAATCATTGAAGCTTCACGACCTTTTCCACTCCTATCACAAATTAAAGATGCAATATTTATATTGTGATATTGAAGAAGAGATGAAACTTGTGAAATCATTCCCGGTTTATCTTTATAAACAAGAAGAACCGTATTGTATTTGCCTGTCAATTTCACGTTAAAATCATTAATCTTTGTAATTTCGATTTCTCCGGCACCAACAGATTCTCCTGAGATAAACATCTTGTTATCACCATCAAAAATAATATCAACAGCATTAGGGTGATATTTGAAATTGTCTTTATATTCAAATTTATAATTGATTTGTTTCGCCAAATCCGAATTAAAAATGTCTTTAATTCTTCTATCATCAACCCCAAGACCTAAAACACCGGCAAGCAAACCTTTTTCAGTTCCGTGACCTTTCCCAGTGTGAGCATAAGAATTGTACAAACAAAAAGTCACAGATTTGGGAGTATTTTTATAAATATTTTTTGCCATCAATCCTAAACGAACAGCACCTGCCGTATGAGAGCTTGACGGTCCAATCATAATGGGAGAAATAATATCAAATAAAGTTGATTTTTTCATCTAAATATTATCCTTTAAATTGTTTTCTATTTTTTCTTTTAATGCTTTTGACGATTCTATATCTTGAATTTTATCATCAATCATTTGCGATTGTTGTTCTATTTTTGAATTGTCATCAAAAGGATTTGAACGACCGTACTTGTGATGGAAGCAAGTAAAATACACCACAATCGCAATTATAACAACAATCAATAATTCTAAAATTCCAAAAGCTTTTTTCATAAGATTATTTCAACCTATTCTTTGCAATAAACATTCGAATTGCATCATCAACGTCAGTTGGGGATTTTAATGATGCATTTTCAAGGTTTTTATCCTTTAAATGGGCAGAAACAAAAAACTTGTTATAAATAGATAATCCGATACACAAAAGAATAGAAAAGCCAACTACAGTAGCAATTACAATAGAATATTTGACTGCAATCGTCTTAATTGTATGCAAATGAGGAACTTTCGCATAAGCAAAGTTAGTAGTGCAAAATAACACTACTAAAATTGCATTCCATAAATTGTAAAAAAATCTATTCTTCACTTGTTTCCTCAGTTTTCTTAGATTTTCTTGTTCTTGAAGAACCTCTGTTTGGTCTACGAGTTCTTTTCTTTGGTTCTTCGGTAGCAGACTCTTCTGTTGGAGTGGTTTCTTCAACTTTTGGAGCAGCTTCTTCTACCGGTTTAACCTCTTCTTGAGGAGCTTCTTCTGTAGTTGCAGCCTTTTTAGTTCTTCTTTTTCTTGATTTACCTTTAATTTTTGGTTCAACAACAGGCTCTTCAACAACCTCCGGAGTAACCTCAGCTACCTGTTCTTTAACTTCTTCGACTTTAACCTCTTGAACTGGTTCAGTCGCAGGAGCTTCAACGTGTTCAACTACTTCTTCAACAACTTCAATTTTTGTCTCTTCTTTTGGTTGTTTATTTTTGTCAAACTTATTATTACGTCTGTTTCTGTTACGTTTGTTATTTTCTTTTTTAACAACTTCTTCTGTAGCAACAACAGATGGTTCAGTTTCAATTACAGGTTTTTGAACTTGTTCTTGAATATGTTCTTGCTCTTGGTTGTTTTGTTGTTGATTGTTATTGTTTTTGTTATTGAATTTGTTGTTATTTTTCTTGAAATTGCCTGTTGGTAATTTTAATTTAGCTGCTTTTGCACGATATTCACCCTCCGCAGTTGGAGTTGCAAAATTGAAATCAATCATTGAATATCCACTACCTTGGCAGTGAGGACATTTTTTAGTAAAGATTTCAGACAAAGATTGACCTTGACGGTGACGAGTTAACTCAACAAGCCCTAAATCTGAAAGTTGACCAACTTGCGGTTTTGCCTTATCAGGTTCAAGAGCAATTTCTAATTCTTCCATCATAGCCAATTTGTCAGCTCTAGACATCATATCGATAAAGTCAACAATAACCATACCACCGATATTTCTAAGTCTTAATTGTCTAGCAATTTCATGAACTGCTTCAATATTTGTTTTCAAAATTGTTTCATCTTGAGTAGATGAACTTGTAAATTTACCACTGTTTACATCAATTACGGTCAAAGCTTCTGTTTGTT
>JBNMKP010000179.1:0-3862 GCA_050874405.1 bacterium | reverse complement strand
CTTTTAAATAAATAAGAAATTGATGTTTTTATATTAGAATCGAAATTACTTACAGCGGAAATATCTGTAGAAGAAATCCCTCCGTCAGCTTCAACTCCTGAAGTTTCAATAGGTTTATAAACACTTGTTGAATAAGAGAGGCTTTGCATTGTTCCGGCAATTCCAGCTGTAACAATCGTTTTTCCTGTGTGTTTATTCAATCCTGAAACAAATATACTTAGCATACTTAAATATTATCACGAGTCTTTGTTTATTGCAAAATACACTTCTTTTAGTCGTTTTTTCGTGATATGGGTATATAACTGGGTTGTAGATACATCACTATGTCCCAAAAGTTCTTGTACAACCCTCAATCTGCACCATTTTCAAGCAAATGAGTAGCAAAGCTATGACGCAAAGTGTGAGGAGAAATATGTTTGTGGATTTTTTCACCCTGTTTTCGGATAAAATTATAGACATCTTGTCTTGTTAAATTTTTCCCATCATCTTTAATAAATAAATTTTTATTATCATCAAGATTAAATTTTAGAACAATCATATCTCGAACTTTTAAATATTTTTTCAAAGCCGATTGTGCTTTTTTCCCAAATGGAACAATTCGTTCTTTTGAACCTTTACCAAAACATTCGATATATTTTGAATTCACATCAATATCACCCAATTTAAGGTTAACAAGTTCTGACACACGAAGTCCGCAATCATACAAAAGTTCAACAATCAAACTTTCTTCTTTTGTCAAATTGGAATTAAAAATTTCGGTAACTTCTTCAACAGACAAAACCTTTGGCAATCGTTTCGGGAGTTTTGGTTGTTCAAGAGTAAGAGTAGGGTCAACTTTAGTGTATTCATTTGCACAAAGCCATTTGAAAAATCCACGCAAAGATGCAATTTTCCTAACTACGCTACGAGGATTATAACTTTTTTCTCTCAAATCAAGGATAAAAGCGTTGACGTGAGTTCGTTTTATACCTTGAATATCAGATGCACCCTTTTCTTGACAAAAATCCAAAAATTCAGACAAATCTCTACGGTATGCCTCAATTGTATTTTGAGCCAAGCCTTTTTCGATTTCAATATATTCTAAATATTCAGACAAATATTGAATATCCATAAGTCTGATTATACTCTTTTTTTATTATTTATCAATTGCCAATGCAAGTTTGAACAAATAATCTTCTTTTGCACCACATTTGATTCCTACAGGAATGAAATTTTCTTTAAACCTTTCTACAGCATATCTATCTGTCATTCCTGAAATATAATCCGTAACTAGACGAACTATTTTATCTTCCGGACACATTGGTTTGAGCATACTAACATACAAATAGAATAATTCTTTAATAACTCTGCTTGCTTTTTTCTCTTCCATTTTCGCCGGAGAATCAATATAAACATTCTCAAACATCCAATCACGAAGTTTTGTTGTATAAGCCCAAGCTTCTTCACTCATAGCAATTTCAGATTTGCCAATAGAATTTTTAACAACTTCGGTAATCATTTTATTTAATCGTTTACTTTGATTAGATGAAAAATATGCAATACAATCTTTTGGCAAATCACTTTCTGCAATTACGCCAGCTCTGATTGAATCTTCAATATCATGGTTAATATATGCAATTTTATCTGCGAGTTGAACGACTTTTCCCTCCGGAGTTAATGGTTTATACCCCCAAGTGTGAGTCAAAATTCCATCGATAGTTTCACGACACAAGTTCAAATGTTCCAAAACTTCAACAACTCTTACGCTCTGAATATTATGATGAAATCCCCCTGGAACAAGTTCATTCAAAACGCCCTCACCACAATGACCAAACGGAGTGTGCCCTAAATCATGACCTAATGAAATAGCTTCAACCAAATCTTCATTCAAGTCCAAAGCTCTTGCTATTGTTCTCCCAATTTGTGAAACTTCAAGCGTATGTGTTAAACGAGTTCTAAAATGGTCATCAAACGGAGATAAGAAAACTTGTGTTTTGTGTTTCAATCTTCTGAACGCTTTTGAATGAAGAATTCTATCTCTATCACGTTGAAAATCTGTTCTCAAATCAGATTGCGGTTCATCTATTTTTCGACCTTTTGAATTTGCTGATTTTGTTGCAATATCACTTAAATAATCAAACTCTCTTTTTTCGAGTTTTTCTCTAATGGTTAATGTCATATATCTGTCTTCCCCTTGTTGGTAAATTTAAACAGGCACAGTAGCCCTTATATTGTGATTTTAACAAGAAAAAACAAGATATCTATACAGTTTTTAGAGGATATTATGCGGATTGAGAATTAATTTTAGTTAAATCTAAGATGTCAGAATTTGAATTTTGCACCGGTTGGGGATTCTGAACTTGTTTTGCCGCTTTATGTTTCTTCAACAACTTATCAGCCCAAGAACCTATTTGATTAACAATTAAACCGGAAATACTTGCCATTAACATTGATTTTGTACCGGCAAATAATTTCGCATTACAATACAATGAAACACCGATACCTGCAAGAGCAGGAATTCCGTATTTCAAAGAAATTGAAGCTCGTTCATCATTGTTATCAGATTTACCTAATTGATAACTCAATGTAGCAAATGAACCTAAAACTGTCAAAATATCAGTTGGCGCACTACCTGTTGTCAAATCTCTAACTTTAGAAATAAATTCTTCTGTTTCAATATTAATTGACTTATCTAATGATTTGATACTGTTTTTGTAAGATTTTTCAACTCTATAATAATCATCAGGAGAAAGTAAGTGTTTATATAGAGATAAAATATCTTCAACTTTTCCTTGTTTGAATCCTGATAATGATTTTTTCAATTCATCAGCACTTGCCAATAACAAATCCGCATTCTTTTTATCTAATGAGGAATCTGATTTAACAAGCTTATTAAAAGTATCAATATCTCCTAAGAGTTTTTGAGTAATTTCATTTTTATTAGTTTTAGATTTTACAAGAGTTTTAAAACCGGTTCTGATTGAATTCAATATATTAAGCTTATCAACATCTTTGTAATTTACAGACTGAGTCATTTGCATAACTTTGTCTTCTGATTCCTTTGCCATATCAGAAAGAGAATAAGAAAGATTTTTTCTAAATCCTTTTACAGCATTTTGAATTTTCAACTTGTCAGAAGAAATAACAGAATCTGATACGAACGAATTCAAAGTATTTTTAGAAATAAAAGTACCTAAATCCTCAAAATGAGAATTTAGACCCTCTGTTGTTTTTTTGATTTTTAAATACCGACCTGTTAAAGCACTCGTTCCAAAATGAAGATTGTAATTTTTAGAAAGGTCATCATTCATTTTAGAAATCTGCATCAGCCATTGAGCTTTTGTTCGTCTTATACCGTTTATTTCAACAATATCATAAGGATTTTTTGCCAAGATATCTTTTTCAATCTGAGCACACAACAACTTGCGCTCTGTCATTCTCCCTGCCGTTTTTTGGTAAGAATTCACTACAGATTGACGTCCAATTTTTTCAAAAACTCTAGTCACACCAGAATGAATTTTAGCTCCCCAATTAGATTTTGAAGCGAATTTTTTCAACCCGAAATTGCTATACATTATTTTTTTGAATAAAATATCTTTAAATGTGGTAAAATTATTCACTGCTTCAAATTTTTGCAGTGCCCCATCTAAATTTTTAATTAATAATGCATAGGCTTTTGTCACCAAATCATTACTTGATTTATTCAATTTCGCATTCTGAACTTTTGATTCCAAATAGTTTCTCAACTTTTTGAAATTTCTAGACAGCCCTTTCGAACCGCCTTTTAAGAAGAAAAACAGTCCAGCAGCAGTCAAGACCATTGCTCCTGCGATTGATAAACCAATAAGTTTAATGTTCTTTGTAGCTCTTGCCTCTTCCGGCG
>JBNMKP010000178.1:0-3864 GCA_050874405.1 bacterium | reverse complement strand
GCTTAATAATTACGTCTATAAGTTGATAGGTCTATAGGAGGTTATAGGGGATAAGGAAAAGGGGAATAAGGGAATAAGGGAATAAGGAAATAAGGGAATAAGGGAATAAGGAAATAAGGGAATAAGTTCTTTACGGTTTTACTGTTCAAGTCTATAAGTGTTTTCATATTATTCTCCTTTTTAGTTATTGTTTTATTTTTGTCATACTGAGGGAGTGTAAACGACCGAAGTATCTCATAACTTTTTCTATTTTATGAGATTCTTCGCTTCGCTCAGAATGACAATATAATAAACTGTCATTCCGAATTTATTTCGGAATCTCCTTAACTTTTGAGACCCTGAAACAAGTTCAGGGTGACATTGGTGCGCCGTGTTCGAGATTACTACGTCACTCTGTATAGGTTGTTTTATACTTTGCTCGGCTTGTTTCCTCGTAATGACATGTAAAAATTGAAAAAATCATGTCATTGTGAGGAACAATTATTTTCAATCATGAAATTTTCTCCACGAAGTGACGTGACAATCCATATCACGGGTATAATTAATTATTTCGTCATACTAAACGAGTCAAAGAATTTTATTCTTTGACCCGTTCATCAATTTATTTTAAATATTTAACTAAGCTTCTAGAGCTTCTTTATCAGCTGCTTTTCTTGCTGCACTATTAGAACATTTATCAGTGATAGCACCAATAACTAAACCTCCAATTGCACCGGAAATTGCTAATCCGATATTGTTTTTTGGAGTTGCTTTAAGTTTTAAAAGTTTTGAACCTATAAGATATTCAAGTGGAAATATAACTGCACCTAATAATGGTCCATATTTTTTACCATTGTTTGATTTGTAGTAAATATTTTCATTTCTTGTTGTATTTGCTCTAGGTTCAGCCATTAAAATATCTTTATTTTCATTATCTTTTTTAAGTTCTGCAATATTTGCGTGTTTTTTATTTGCGATATGGTCAACTAATGCACCGGCACCTATTGAAAATGCCAAAGTTATAGGAGCTGTAATTTTAGAAGTCTTTTTAACTCTTTCCATATAATCTATTGAAGCTTTTACAAAAGAGTCTGGAAGACCTGCCTTTTTTATATCTTCTTGATTTTCTTTTACTAAATTAACAGATTTATTTGCAAATGAACCTAAACCAAGATCTATACCACTGCCAACAATACCGGCAGCAATACCTGTTTTTAAACCTGCGTGAGTTTGGAATGGTTTATTGTTATTTTCTTCATTTGCTTTGAATTCAACATTTCTGGTAGATACATTGTAATTTTGAACAGATATCATTTTTTCTCCTTTAAAAATCCTAAATCCTTTGTACACATATCATTATTAAATCCCTAAAGCATACTTTTTGCTAGTATGAGTTTTTTATTGTTACAGAACTATATATTTATGTTCAAGTATTAGTTTCCTAGGTCTACCCACTTTTTAGAATCAAATCTTAAATCTGTTAATTTCATTTTTAATGATTCAACATAAGGTTTGAATTTTACAAGTAGCTGTGTTTTTCTTAACATCAATTCTTGAGCCACTGTTGGGGTTTCGCAGGCAATTACCATAATCGAACCTTTTATCATTGAATATGGTCTTGAATGTTGAGCAAATTTTTCTCCTGCGACTTTGCTCCAAAATTTGCACAAGTTAGCACGTGTAATTGCTTTTCTGATGGCTGCATTTTTCATCAAATCTTCAATTATATCGTCCATGTATTTAATTTTTACATATCGAATTTTTTCCATATTTGGTATCCAAAATTTTTTGTGCTAAGATGTGACAATGACGATTGAGCAAATAGATATTAGCATAAAAAACTCTAAAAATATATTATTGGTTTCTCATATAAACCCTGATGGTGACACTTTAGGCTCAATGTGTGGATTGTATTCTTTGATTAAGGATAATTATAAGAAAAAGTGTGATATGGTTGCGGTTTCAAAAATTCCATCAACTTATTCATTTGTTCCATATATTAATACTGTTAAACAGATTGATGATTTTGATTTATCAAGAGAATATGATTTAGTTATAAATCTTGATGTTGCAGCGATTGATAGGTGTGCTGATGCTCAAATTTTATTTAATAAAGCGAAAAATACTATTAATATTGACCATCACGAAACAAATATTGGTTATGGAAATATAAATTACGTTGAACCTTTTGCAGCTGCAACGGCGGAAGTTATTGTTGAAATAGCAGATAAATTAGGTTGGAAAATCTCAAAAGAAACTGCAATTTGTTTATATACAGGGATTGTTACAGATACAGGCTGTTTCAAGTTTTCAAATACAACAAAACGTACGATGGAATTTGCAGGGCAAATGTTAAATTTTGATGTAAATCCTGCTGAAATATATCAATTGTGCTACGAATCAAATTCAAAAGATATGGTTTTATTCCAAAGTTATAGTGTGAATAAAGCTGAATTTGTAAAAGATGATAAAATTGCATATACAATTGTTTATAAAAAGGATTTAGAAAAATTTAACTACAACGGTGAAGATTTTAATGATGGTTTGACTGAAAAATTACGAGCAATAAAAACAACGGAAATAGCCTTTGTAGTGAAAGAATTAAACTCAACAACTTCGAAATTATCAATGAGAAGCAAATCAAAGGATATTGCAAAAGTTTGTTCCGCTTTTGGTGGTGGTGGGCATAAATTAGCTGCTGGTGCGGTGATTAAGGCTAATCCTCAACACGCAGTAAAACTTATCCTTGAAGAAATAAAGAATCAAAAATTATGCTAAAAAAACTTTTAAAACATAAATCGATAAGAGTTCTTGTCCGATTAATAAAATCTATTATAAAAAATGATTTTTACGGAATGGCTGCAGAAATGGGCTTTATGCTTGTTGTTGGAATTTTCCCGTTTATGTTGTTTTTGATGGCAATTTTTGGTTGGTTGGGGAACCGTTCGTATTTGGATTCTATTTTGAGGGTTTTGTCAAATATTATGCCAACCCAAGCAATGAATCTTTTGAAATCTGTTTTGGAAGAAACAATGATTTTCAATCATGGGAGATTGCTTGCAATTATTGGTATTATTACAACTATTGTTCTTTCAACAAATGGAGTTGCAGTTGTTTTGAAAGGGTTGAATAGGGCATATAAAGTTGAGGAAACTCGAAACTTTGTTTATACCCGAATTCTTTCATTTTTAATGGTGTTCGTGAATGTTTTAGTTATGTTTTTGACGATTAACATAATTATTTTTGGTAAAGTCATTATAACTTTTTTAGTAACCCATTTTGGTTTGTCAAAAGGTATTGCAATAACTATCTTAACTCTTCGTTGGCCGGTTGCATTTTTGGCATTGTATTTGATGGCATTTTTGAGTTATTATATTTTACCTGATTTGAGAGGAAACGAGTCTTTCAAGAGGAAAAGTGCACTTCCTGGGACGGTATTTTTTACGACTTTTTGGTTAGTTGGTTCTTGGGGATTTTCAATATACGTAAACAATTTGAGTACTTATAACCTTGTATATGGAACAATTGGTGCATTTTTTATATTAATGATTTGGCTATATTACACATCTATTTTGCTTTTGATAGGTGGTGAGATTAATTCGCAAGTTTATAACCGCTTAGAACATCAATCTCGTGAATTGCATGAAGAGATTGCCGAACTCCGTGCTAAGAATGGATTGAAAAAGTAGATTAATTTAGTGAAACGTAAATAGGTAGGTCGGCGTTGCTCCGCCGACACATAAAATTTGTTGCGTTGGGTATAGTAATGCCAACTAACATATTATTATACCAGTGCTGTGGTTTTTTACGTCACTTTGTAGAGAAATTTTTTCATAGTACACAATTTACTATATGAAGCGACGTCGAAATCCATTACACTAGAGC
>JBNMKP010000177.1:0-3875 GCA_050874405.1 bacterium | reverse complement strand
TATTTATACAACGCAAGTTTTTTGCCAGATGTGGAAGTTTTATTTGTATAGGCATTTGAAATAAAATTCATTGATGGTTTCACATCATATTTACCAGTGAATGAAAGTGGTGTCTTATCTGGAACGTGATACAATATCAAGGTCGTATCATCTAGTGTGATTTTTCCATCATCAGTTCCACGTTTCAAGAAATATTTGCCGTCTAGTTCGTTTACATAGTATTTATCGTTTGGATCTTTTGCATTCACAAATACTGTGTTATTATTCAAGCCTGCAACACCAACACCGTTTTCGCCATTTTCAAAAATAGTTCTACCATCTTTTGTAGTTTCAAAATTTAATTTGATAGAATCAAATGTTTGTGTGCCTTTATCGTAATATTTTTCGCTATCGTGGTGAAGATTTGAAGTATTGAATATAGATAATGCCATTCTTCCGTCTGTGCTTTGACGTAAAATTGCAGGACATTTTACACCTTGTTCAGATTCTTGAATTGGAAGTGTAAATGGTGCACCATTATTCAAAGCGTTACATTTTGGATTTTTTCTTACAGACATAACGTCATCAAATTCTTTTTTATGTTTTGCGATAAATGATTTATATTTTGGACCTCCAACATCAAGCCATTCATCGTGAACTCGTTGTCTGCCTTGAAGATACATATTCTTTGTCTTTGTATCATAACCTGTTGCTCCAACATCGTCACCGTCAAATAAAGTTGGCATTCCAGGAAGAGCCACTAAATATTTCATCATTCCGAGAAGTTTTGAAATCGCAGGGTCTAGAGCTTTTTCAAATACAACGTTTTCAAAATCGTGACTTACTTCTGGTGGAAGTTGCAAATTGTATTGAGAACGAGCTTGTTTCAAAACCATTGCAATAGAGACGTCAAATGGTTTTATACCAAATGCATCTGCATCAAATCTTTTACCCATAAATTTGCCTTGGCTTAAATCTGAAATAGATTGACCAATTGCTTTGAATGCTTCGTTGAATTCATAGTCTGAAAGTTGATGTTTGTTGTCTTTGTAATCATTTAAAACGTCAATAAACGCTTTTCTCAATGCATAACCCATTGCAACAGCTTTTGGAGAAACTGCAGAGAAGTCGTAATTATTAACATCATTTGGATTAATATAATCAAAGAAATTATTATTAATCATTTTGTAAGCTTTTAATCTGTTGTCATAGTTTGAAACGTAGTTCAAATCGGTATAGAACATACCCAAATCCAAAGCTGCGCAATGCAATGCTCTTGGTTTATCGTGGTTTCCGATAAATGTGTAAGAATATTCAATTGAATCAAGCGAACCGGATTTCAAATATGGGTCGCCACCACCGACCATTTTTTCAAACAATAGTTTTTGCAAGTAGTCTGAATCGTTCCAATATGAACCGTCTTCAAAACAGCTAGTAAACATCTTAGCAATATCCGTAAAGAAATAAGAATAGTTTGCAGTAGATGTCATGCCTGTTTCTCGTTGGAATTTAGAAACGATATCAGAATGTTTCGGAAATTTTCCTGAATGGTAGCCTAAACCTTTATCGTGCAAAGTATTTTCGTCTGTGATTTCTGCAACAAGGTAAGCATTTGGATTATTTTGCAATACTCCGGTGTTAAATTTTTTCCAGAAATTGATAACACTTTGCCAAGTATAATCAAAATTTGTATTTTCGTTACGCAAAGCTTCAACATCAGCGATATCTTTTGTTGCGTCAATTCTCCAGTCTAAACCGGATTGAGTTTTATCAATAATCAAGTCTGCAAGTTCAAAACTTTCAACACTTGTATCTTTAATTGATTTTAAAATACTATCAACGATTTCGCTACCGGCAGAAGAATCTAACTTCTTTGTGCCTTTTTTAATTACATCTAAAAGCATTTTAGCTTCATCTTTTGGAGATGCAGGATTTGTAACCCCAACGCCTTCAAGAGTCAAACCTTTCAATGTTTTATAGTCATAAGTAATTTCTCCACTATTTTTATTGATAGCCATAGTTAAATCTGGAGCTAAAGATTTGATTACTGCGTATTTCATAATTTCCGGAGTAACAAGAGGAAGTACGTATTTGCCGTAATCTGTAACTTTATCACCATCAAACAATTTATTACCTGCAGGTAAGGCTTTATCAACCACATCAAGAACAGATGTTGCAAATGATGCTAATTCATTTGTATAAAGCTTATCCATTTGCTCGTAAGTTTCCTTGTATTCAGGTTGAAGATTTTTGTTTCCTGCTTTGAAAATATCGTATCTTGAAATGCCAATTTCTGACGGAATTGTAGCTCTTTTTGAGATAAGAGGTGACGCTAAAACAGAAACAATATTATCTCCGAACTCAAAAGAATCTAATGGAGTATTCATCAAACCTTGTACAATTTGAGATTTTTTATCTTCATTAGATAATTTTCTCTTAGGTTGGTACATTCCGTATAAGACATTTACAACTTCGTCTTTTGTAATTTCAGATTTCAAAGATTTAGGGAAAACAGTTCCGTTTGCCTTATCCATAATTTGGTTATAAACAATACTTGGATTATCTTTGTCAACTCGTTTCAAATTCTGAGCAACAGACATTCTCAAAATGTCGTCTGTTTTTTGAGTCCAATATTGTCCGGAAGTTACGGCGTAATCCTGAACTTGAGCATTTGCTCTTAGAATTTTTGTCATTTCTTTCTTTTTATCTTCCGGTTTTTCAATATTTTTAAGAGCTTTTGTATCAGCATGAGAAAATACGTAGTTCAATTTTGCAATATCTGGGTTTGCGTCCCAAGTTTCAAAACCACTTTCGAATTTCCCCTCAACTTCAAAGTTCTTGAATTTTGACAAAATCCTAGCTGCCAGAGGTGAATCAATATCTACGATATTGTCTGATTTTGCAGCATTGTATTCATTTAGTCGTTTGATATTATCGTTATAAGCTTTCGGATCAATTTCAAATGCATAAGGGAATACTGAATCATTGTGAGTATGCAAATCATACACATTGTCAGTACTCATTTTTGAATATGTTTTAATTAAAGAAGTTGTGTCATTTTTTTCTGCATTAGAAACTAATCTTGTATCAAAGAATTGAATATAAGTTGGTTTTTTAGGGTCGTAAGTCGGGTCACCTTTTGATTTCTTCTTAATTGAAACAAGACCAATTTTATTCTGAGTGTATGTGTATGGAGAGTTTACAATTTTGTGAGAAATAAAATCTTTATTTTTTACAAACACCCCCAAAGAAAGAGGATTATCTTTCAAACCTGATGCTCTAAACCAGTTGAAATACGGAGAATCAACACCCCACTTCAACATGTGTTTAAAGTGCACGCCCTCTAAGCCTTCATTTACAAATGCTCCATCAGATACGAAGTTCAATCCGTGAGCAAACATTTTTCTTTGCAAAGATGCATAGTTATTGATATTACCTAAAGAACTAGCCATTTGCATGCAGTTTTTGTTCCAGTAAGCATGTGATGTAAAATCATCATCAGTAAATACAGGTAGAGAAATAATTCTTCCGTATCCGTCATATTCACCATTATCAACGGCATGCTCTAAACCTGCTAAAGTTCCACCAAATTTGTTTGTTAAAGTTTTAATACCGTTTTCGCCACGTTTAGCTAGTTTATCATCGTGAACAATAACGTTGTGGTCATTATATACATAGCCTACTTTTTGTGAATCAATAATAACAAGCTTCATTGCTCCGCCTTTTGACAAACCTGATTTAGTAGGAATTGCAATATTGAATACTGCATTCCTTTTATCATCGGGGTCTTGTGCAGAACCTCTTTCATCTATTGAATCACCGGCATCAATTCTTACTCTTTTGTATTTAGAATGTTTGTTTTCCAAAACATAATGGTAGGCAAATGGAGTGTTATC
>JBNMKP010000176.1:0-3910 GCA_050874405.1 bacterium | reverse complement strand
TAATTTGTACAATACCAAGAGCGGAACAATTGTCGGAATTAAGGATATCAAAGATAGTGATGCTTACCACCCGGGGTTTATTATGATGTTTGATATGAATGGTAAAAAAGGTCCTAATACTTGGGGTAGGGATATCTATGGCATAAATATCTTTACAGATGGAAAAATTACTCCTATAGGTTCCGGTTGGAATATAAAAGATTTAAAAAATGATTGTTCAGAACACGGAAGTGGTGTTTCTTGCTCATATTACTATAGAATAGGTGGAGAGTTTAATGAATAATAATGTAAAAAGAGTTTGCGTGTTCGCATCATCATCTAATTTTTTAGATGAGGTTTATTATAACGATGCAAAAGAACTCGGAAAACTTCTTGGGCAAAATGGTTATGATATCGTTTATGGTGGAAGTAATTTGGGCTTGATGTGGGCTTGTGCTTCACAAGTTAAGGAATTCGGTGGAAAAGTTACTGGGGTAATGCCTGAAAAACTTCACAATATGGGTGTTTTTACAAAAGGTTGTGACGAATTTATAATTACAGCAGGTATGAGAGAAAGAAAAGCTAAGATTGATGAAATTTCTGATGCTGTGATTACATTAGCCGGAGGTTTTGGAACGTTAGAAGAAATTTCAGAAATGATTGTTCAAAAACAACTTGGATATAACAAAAAGCCGATAATTATTTTAAACACAAACGGTTTTTATGATAAATTGAATTCGTTTTTTGAAGAGATAATAGAAGAAAAATTTGCGAATAAAAATATGAGAAGTATTTATTATATAGCTCAAACTCCGCAAGATGCAATTGATTATCTAAAAAATTACAAACCATCAGATTTAGATGTTGATAAAAATGCAATTTATGCAAGGTAGAATTTAATTTAAAATTATTCAAAAATAAAAGCAACAATCAATTATTGGTTGTTGTTTTTTATTTGTCTTCGTTGTTATTATCCGCTTTTGTAATTTTTATGGTATTGTTTTCAACTTGAATTTTCAACATATCAACTTCTGGATTAACATCAATAAGTTCAAGAAGAGTTTTTGGCATAAACAAAGCCCAACCACTACCAGAGCGAGAAAGTTTTTTCTTCATCTATTATATCTCCATGTCTTTGTATATATAATTACTTTACAAAATTTATGAAATATAATATACTTTTATAAAATACTGATATTGTCATGATTTAATAAGGGATAAGGAGAAGCATGAGCAACAAAAAACATGTCATTATGAGGAACAATAATAAACAATTAATATTCCTATTGCCTAAGAAGACACTTGCATTTACATTGGCGGAAGTATTAATCACTCTCGGTATAATTGGTGTGGTTGCTGCAATGACAATACCAACTCTTATGACAAAGATTAATCATATAAAACTCAAATCTCAATTCAAAGAGGGTTATGCAATCCTATCTCAAGCAGTCAAAATGGCAAATGATGATGGTTGGGAGATGCAACGTCCGACAGATAAACCTTATTTATCGTCAGCAGAAATTGGAAAGGTAAACGAACAAGCTAAAGAGTTTCTTGATTATTTTAAAGGTGCAACATTATGTAATGATAAAGATAAGGATTCAACCCATTGTATCGGAAGAACAGAAAGAGGGAATAACGGCTCTGTCTCTGTAACAAATAAAGATTATAAATACACAAATTATGCGAAAAATTCAAAAGAAATATGGACCAATGTTTTAGATGATTTTCAATTTTATCTTCCAAATAATATGTTAATAATAATTGATTTTAATATTGAAGAATGGAAAAATTATGTAATTTCTATAGATGTCAATGGTAAAGGTGAAAAACCAAATGCATTAGGACATGATGTTTTTACTTTTGAGCTTAAGGAAACCGAAAAATCTGGAGGTTATGAACTTGTACCAATGGGTTCTGATGGAACATATTTTCCAAGAGAGAAATATTGTTCTAAAAGTTCAACAAGTGGGTATAATGGGTTAGGTTGCACGTATTTTGCCGTTCAAGATGAAACATATTTTGACAAACTACCATAATTTTA
Organism: bacterium; assembly: GCA_050874405.1. GTDB lineage: Bacteria > Cyanobacteriota > Vampirovibrionia > Gastranaerophilales > Gastranaerophilaceae > Zag111. Next base: position 1,887 of record JBNMKP010000176.1, on the reverse strand, counting down.
CCCTTTGTAGTAGAATAATTGTATGGAAAAGAAAACTTTATTTAGCGAAAAAACAGTCAAGATTGGTCCGGATTCCGGATATGATAATTATATTATGGCAATTGAATCAAGTTGTGATGAAACGGCTTGTGCGATTGTAAAAAATGGTAGAGAAGTTGTTGCAAATGTTGTTGCTTCCCAAATTAAAACTCACGCAAAATTCGGGGGAGTAATTCCAGAAATTGCGGCAAGAGAACACATGGACGCAATAAATATTATTGTTCAAGAAGCTTTTGATCAATCTGGTTTGAAACCTGAACAAATAACTGCGTTTGCAGGTACTGTTGGTCCGGGGCTTGTTGGGTGTTTATTGGTTGGGCTTAATGCGGCTAAAACTCTTGCATTAGTTCATGACAAACCATTTATTGGTGTTAATCACTTGAATGCACACCTTTGCGCTAATTATATTGATACAGATATCAAACCTCCATTTATGGCTTTACTAGTGAGTGGTGGGCATACTCAAATTATTGATGTTGAATCTTATTCAAAACAAACTATCTTAGGTGAAACAATTGATGATGCTGTCGGAGAAGCTTACGATAAAGTTGCAAGACTTATCGGCTTGCCATACCCAGGAGGTCCAAGATTAGATAAGTTGGCTCAACTTGGTAATCCAAAAGCTTACCAATTACCAGAAGGAAAAGTTGACGGTTACAATTTCAGTTTCAGTGGACTTAAAACTGCTGTTTTAAGATTAGTAAAATCTTTAAAAGCTGAATATTGTAATGACGAAAATCCAGAATTGCCGGAAAATGTTGTTCAAGATATTTGTGCAAGTTTCCAAGAAGATGTTTCAAAAACACTAGTTAAAAAGCTAAGAAAAGCCGTTGAAAAAAGAGGTTATAAACAAGTTGTTGTAGCAGGTGGTGTTGCAGCTAATTCTGAAATTAGAAAGAAAGTTTTTGACCTTGAAAAAGACGGGTATAGAGTTAATGCACCGGCGATGAAATATTGTACAGACAATGCTGCTATGGTTGCATCTTGCGCTTATTTTAACACTAATACTTTTGATGATATTGATGTTGAAGTCTTTTCAAGAGTTAAATAATTTTGTAAAAAATTAGCAACAGAATTAATTTGTTGTGATTTGGTTTTCACCAAGAATAAAGACTTTCCAAGCTGCAGATTCTTCTTTTACAGGTTTATAAAAATCTTTGACAAGAATTTGTTGAGTTTGGATAGGTAAATAGTTTTTTGATTTAAGGTAATCACCAAATTTTTCAGCATTTTTAATATATTTTTTCTGTTTTATAAGAGGATAGAATGCTCGTTTTTTGCGCGCAATTTCACAAAGCATAACGTTTATAATATCGTTATAGTTAAAATCATATCCGCTATTTGTTGTGATATCCAAAATATAATTCAAATTGTCACGTGTTGTGATTGAAAAGTATCCTAAAATCTTGTTGTTTTCTTCGATTACGTATCTTGTTTTGTAGTAATCAATTAAACCCTCAAAAATTGGGTCTTGAAACTCTTTTTTATCCCTAAGAAGAGATGGTTTGTACATATTGATAACTTCAGAATTGTGCAATTCTTCAATCTGTTTTGCATCACTAGATTGAGCATATCTCCAATGCAAGCTTGATTTTTCAGGAATTGGTTTTTCAATTTTCCAAAGAGTTTCAGATGCACATTGCCTGAAACCGCAACCATTGATAAACAAATTAAATAGTTCATCATGACATTCATCAATTGTTACCGTGAAAGAAGTTGCGCCTTTTGCTCCGAATTTTTGGATAATAAACTCTACAAGTTGTTTTCCAACATCGTACAAGTTTTCTTTAAAAATAAGTCTTGTAATATTTATTTTATATGGGTTTCCTGGGGTTTTAACTGTTGTTA
>JBNMKP010000175.1:0-3940 GCA_050874405.1 bacterium | reverse complement strand
ATTCAAACTCAACGACACAATTAATATAAAAGACTCCGAAAATATGTATGACACAATTGAAGAATCTCTTTTTATAAATGATTTAAGCTTGTTAAACCTGACACTTCTTCCATATCAAACAATTGAAGATACAGCAATGAAATACAGTTATTCTCTTGCAATTGCAGAATCAAATATTACAAAAAGCGAACAAGAAGTAACCCAAGCAAAAAGACAACGAATTCCAAACTTGACAATTGGTGGCGGTACAGCATATCAAACCGCACACCAAACAGGAGGAGATTCTCTCCCTGGGGCCTATATTGCAATTGGTGCAGATATTCCGATTTTATATTCATATTCTCCAGATATTAAAAAAGCAAAAATTGTTTTAGAACGTTCAAACATTGATAAAGATTCTTTTGAAAACCATTTAAGATATGCTCTTAAACAAGATTATAATGAATTTAAATACGCAAAAGCAAATATGGAACATTATAAAAATATATTATCTGAATCTCAAAAGCTAATGAATACTTATTCAAAAAGATACGAAAAGGGACAAACAAGCTTACAAAACTTTATCCAAGTTGAAACAATGCACCAAGAGACATTGAAAGATTATATTGGCGCAGCCCAAGCATACTACGATTCTTATTTAAACTTGATGCATAATGTCGGACACGACATTTTAATGACAAATCAAAACTTATAATGTATTTTTCTCTATCCAGTCTAAATAAGATTTTGAGCCATTATCAATTTTTAAACTAACAATTTCAGGAACTTCATAAGGGTGAAATTCCTTGATTTTTGTTTCTAATTTTTTATATAAATCAGATTTTGTTTTTATAATTAACAAATATTCATTTTCTTCACAAATTGCATTCTCCCATTCGTAAACAGATGTCACACCAGATACAATATTTACACAGGCAGCTAATCTAGCCTTAACAAGATTGTGCGCTAATTCATTTGCATTTTTAATTGAATCTATAGTACATAAAACTATTCTATATTCAAGCATACAAAACTCCTTTAATATAATTTGCAAAAATATAATACAACTTTTAACATACATTTTCAATTTGAAATATTTTTGTGCTAGTATAAATTTATTCGCTATACCTAAACAATATTCAAGGAGAATCAGATAAATTCTGTTCTTGTCGGGAATTATTTAACAACTGTAGGTTCTGATACAAATGAAGACAAAGAAATGTTGAAAGAACTTGACCTTGTTATGGTATAATTAAACGCGTGAAAAACTATACTAAAAAAGAACTAATTGAGATTCTACAAGATGACTCCATCAATGATGAAATATTTTCACTTGCAGACAAAATAAGAAAAGAATATGTCGGAGATGAAGTTCATTTGAGGGGACTTATTGAATTTTCCAATATTTGCAAATGCCATTGTGAATATTGCGGACTTCGTTGCGAAAATAAAAGTCTTGACAGATATAGAATATCTCCGAAAGATATTATTCAGTATGCACAAAAAGCCGTTGAAATGGGTTATAAAACAATTGTTCTTCAATCCGGAGAAGATTCATTTTATACCAAAGACATAATGTGTAAAATCATTCAAGAAATCAAGAAGCTTGATGTAGCCTTAACTCTTAGTATCGGAGAAAAATCAATTGATGAATACAAAGCATACAAAGATGCGGGAGCAGACAGATATTTAATACGAATTGAAACAACAGATAGAAATTTGTATAAAAAACTTCACCCACACATGGATTTTGACAACAGATTAAGATGTTTAAAAGATTTAAGAACACTAGATTATGAAGTAGGGACAGGGTGTTTGGTTGGACTGCCACATCAAACAATTGAATCCCTAGCAAATGATATATTATTTTTCAAAGAAATCAACGCAGATATGGTCGGAATAGGACCGCTTATTCCCCATCACAATACGCCACTAAAAAATTGTAAAAACGGAAGTTTTGACCTGGCGAGAAAAGTTATGGCTTTAGCAAGAATTTTGTTAAAAGATATAAACATTCCCGCAACAACAGCAATGGAGACTCTTAATCCTAACGGGAGGATTCTAGCACTCCAAAGTGGAGCAAATGTCGTTATGCCAAATGTAACGACAACAGAATATCGCGCAAAATATGAAATTTACCCTAATAAAATTTGCATAAATGAAAATCCATCTCAATGCAGAAATTGTATCGGCGGAAAAATTTTATCTATAGGAAGAACAATTGCAAAAGATAAAGGTTTTAGATATCATAATTAATTTCGCCATACCTAAACATGTTATATTTAGTTACCATTACCCTTGACAATAAAAAATGTTTTTGATTAAATATCTTTAAAAAGGAAATATTATGATTTACACAAATACCAATAAAAAAATGAATTGTTGTTGCTGTAAGATTCGATGTCGGAACTTACGCTAATTTGTGATATAAATTTTACTTTATTATATAATCGACGTTTTTAAGTTCCCTCCGTACACTAGGGAACTTAATTTTTTTATTGGAGGAAAAATTTAAAATGATAACAGATATAACAAACAACACAATTACACCACACAGACCACAATTTACAGGTGCAGTTAACGGACTTGCAACCCAAGTACTTAGAACTTTAGACACAAACCCAATGGCAAATGCTGTCGGAATAGATTTATTTGCAATGGTCGGGCCAAGAACTTATATTGATACAAAAGAACGCAATGTTAACGCAGGTTTTGAAACATTTTTTAGAGAATTCACAGGAACATTAATTGTCTGCCTTTCTGCAAGCTACTTAGCAAAAGGGATTTCAAAACTTGCAAATAAAATAATCAACCCTGAAACCCCAATTAATACAAATTCTTGGTTCTCAAATGAGAGTATTGCAATTTTACAAGCCGCCCACAAAAACACAACCGAATCATCAAACTATGTTTTAAATATTTTAAATAACATTTCCGGACGAGATGGAAAAACGATTAAAAATTACAAAGATATTGATTGGACAAACACGGAATGGGTAAATGATTCAAAATGGAAAAATTATAAATGGGATAACCCAAAATTCAACAATATTGCAGATAAATTAAAATCGGGAAAAGAAATAAATTCGTTAATTTCAGAACTTATTGAAAACAAAAACATTTCAGAAAAAGACAGTAAGCAATTGCAAAACATTTTAGAATTCCGAATTACAAATGCCCTAAAAGCAGACAAAGTAAATGTAAAAATCGGAGAAAAAACATTATCTTCTTCATTACATAATGTCCTTAGAGATACTATCGATTTAGGCAAAAATGTTTTCTACAATTCAAAAATTGATTCAGAAAAAGCTATTTCTAAAATCTTAAAAATCAACAAAATCAAAGGCCTTGGAGCTTTAGCAATCGCATCAACTTTAGGTTTAACAAACCAATACATAAATAGAAAACTTACAGAAAAAAGAACCGGTCAAAGTGGTTTCCCTGGGGATTCAAATTACAAAGGGGTTGAATCTTCAAACAAAAAAGATACTAGCAAATTATTCCTAGCAGAAAAAATTCTTGCAAGTGTTGGAATGGCAGCTATGGCATTAGGTGTAATGAAAATAAAATCACCTGCTGATTTTATCAAAAAACTTGAATTCACAGGACCTGTTACAAGCGGAAATGCAATTAAAACAGTTTACGCATCGACTTTAATTGGAAGATTTTTAGCTTCTGATAATAAAAGAGAATTGAAAGAAACAGTAACAAGAGATTACTTTGGATTTTTGAATTGGCTTGTTCTTGGAGGTTTTGCAGCAAAAGGTGTTGCAAATATTCTTGACCCAAAACGAGAAAACTTGTTTACTATTTCAAAATCAGGTAAAGGAATTAAACACTGGTTAAATAATATTTCACTAAAAAGCCATAACGAAATACTTGCTCAAGGGAATAAATTCGCAAAGAAAAATATGTGGAAAATGAACTTAGCTCATGTTGGAGGTTTGGCATATTCAACTCT
>JBNMKP010000174.1:0-3966 GCA_050874405.1 bacterium | reverse complement strand
TTTCATACTTTCTGATTTCATCACCCAACCCTCTTTTATACAATCCGATATCTGCTAAAATATCATAATTAGATGCTAAATTTTCATTATCAAAAGGATTTAATATAATTTTCATCACAGCAAAAATTGCTTTGAATATAGTTTTTTGCTCCAAACATTGATTTCTTGTAATTGCTTTTAGTCCGCTATTTTCTATCAAATCCTGCCATGCCGCAACTTGATAATTGTACCGAAGTAAAATCCCAACAGTATAATCAGGATTTTTAGATAGAGTATTTTTTATAACTTTCAAAATATAGTTTTTCTCTTCTATCGTAGAATCAAAAATCAATGATTGCACCCCATTTACGGATTTTGGATTTCTACCCTCAACTGGGTGCATTAACATTTTAAAGAAAGATTTTTCACTGTCTTTACTTGCAAGAGATAGGGTAACTAATTTATTTGCACACTCATAAACATCTTTTGAACATCTCTGAGAACAATCCATACTTACGTTGTAATTCTGGGTGATAAAATTTCTAAACCCTTCAACATCTGCATTTGAAAAAGTCGATGTGATGGACTGATTTACATCTCCACATCTTATGATATTTTTATGCTTGCCGGACAACAATGCAATTAATTCTTGCTGAATTAATGATGAATCTTGTGCCTCATCTTCAATTATATACTCGCAAATCTCTTGATAGTGCGCTAGTATATCAGGGTTTTCTTTCAAAATTCGAACAGAACCCGTCAACATATCATCATAATCAATCAAATTATACTCTTTCAAATTGTCTTGATACAAAGAAAAAAATGTTTTGAATTTTCTTAATTTAGCATCAGTTGGTTGTTCTTTGAATTTTCCTTGTGCAATTTTGAAAATAGAAACAGCCCTATCAAATTCTTCTGCAGTTTTTGATTCAATATGCATTTTACTTGCGATTTCACGCAAAATTCTACCCCTTTGCGAATCATCACAAATCTCAAAATCAGCAGATAAACCGAGTTTTTCATAATTCCCGTTCTCTTTCAAGATTCTAAGAGAAAGCCCATGAATCGTACTGATATTAGGAAGTCTTGAAGAACGTTTTTGAACATTTTTAATACGTTCCCTGAAATTTCGAGCGGCAGAATCCATATAAGTCAAAACAAAAATTCGCTCAGGATTTATCCCTCGTTCAAGAAGTTTTATAATAAGAGCCAAAAGAATTGTCGTCTTTCCGGCCCCTGGAACTGCAGAAATTCCCATATAACCGGATTTATATTCTAACACAGGTTTCTGATCAGGTCTTGGAACAATTTTAAAACCACTATTTTCAACTTCTGTTTCTTCATCATTTGTTGTTTCAACGACAAGAAAATCTTCAATTGCTCCATAATTTTCAACCCCATTGGAATCAAACAAGCTAGAATATGCATAAACCCCATTTTGCGCACAAAGGGTCAATTTACGCAAAACTCTTGCATTTTTATCACGAGATAAATTTATATTATCATCAATCGTATAAGTTTTTTTATCCCAGTCTTTTTGAAAGACCCATGCATTATACAATGGTCCGGTATCAGATTTGACCCACTCGGAACTGGAAACATCAAGCCAAATTTGATACTTTGTTGAAATATGATTATCAATAATTTTTTGTGGGGTTGAAACAATTAAATCGTTTCTATCAAATTCCAAAACAGAATACGGATTTTCAGCAATAATTGAATTTTCTATCTGCAAAATAATATCCACAAGCCGAGAATTGAAATTAACTCCGAAGATATTTTCAAAATCCCGAATTTCTTTCACAAAGAAATTGAATTTGTTAATCTCGTTTTTGTCAAACACCGGAAAACTAAACAAACGATTATAAATTTCAATAATTTGCTCTGATATTTTCTTTTTAGAATTAGCCAAATCATTCAACAATACAAGAAAATCTTGATATTTTTTTGTATAATCTTCGTCTTTAAATTCATACGAAATCAAAACTTTTTTCTTGGCAAAAGTTTCTAAAATTTCAGCACAATACTTTAAAGGAATATGCAAAAACTCAGATAAAATAACTCGAATATCAAATTCTGACAACGAATTTTTTAAATCCGTATTCAATTTCAAAACAGTAATCGCCGCCAAAACCAAACGGTTTTGGATAAGCTTTTCACTCCCTGAAAGATAAACCAAATTTATATTTGACTTAAAGCTCTCTCTCAATGAAAATTTCAACATATCATCTATCACAGGTGAAATTATTGAAATATCTTTGGGCAAGACTTTTTTATCCAAAAGATTTTTAATCTGCTTTACAGCATTTTCAACCATTTCAGAACGTTTGGAAAAAGATTTGAATTCAAAATTGTTCAAAACGTTTAATTTAGAATTTTTTGCATTATCAAACAGTTTTTGAGCATCAGAATACATCTTTGAAGTTTCTGAAAGTTTTTGTTCGCCTGATTTTGGAAATATTTTTTTGAACTTTTCAAAATTATTTTTATCTGCACTCAAATACCCGCAACGAGATGAACCCAAAGAATCCACAGCAACAAAACAATCGGTCAATTGCTTTGACAAATACTCAATAAAATCAATACAAATCGGAGTACACTCATCTCCATCATCAACAAATAAATATTTTATATCGTCAAAATAATTTGTATTTTTATAAACGAAATTGAACATTAAACATTGGCGCAAATAGTCAAAATCTCTTAACTCCAATGTCTTTCGCAAAAGTTTTTTTATAGCAAGAGAAGCTTCATCTGAAAACCCCTCTTTCAAAATTTCTGCTCTTTCGTCAACTTCAGTTTGTGTCAAATTATTTTGAACAATAAGCGAATATCTTCTAAAAATTTGTTGTAAAAGCGACACTCTTGAATTATAACCCTTGAATTTAACAGTTTTCAGAATATCTTTTAATATAAATTGAGAAACCTCTAACCCCGCCAAATTAGGCAATATTACGGGATTATCAAAGATATTTCTATCCTCAAGGAAAGCCCAATTGTCAGAAATAGTGTTATAAACAAGTGAAAAAAATGAATGAATTTTCAACTTTTCAACGCAATCAACAGTTAATTTTTGAAAAACTTTATCTTGAAGCGCATTTTTGAGTGTAGAATTTTGTACCAAAACCAAAATAGAAGAAGTCGGAATACCACTGTTAACAAGCTCACAATACTTGTCAATCAAATAATCAGTTTTATTTGTGGCTAAACTTCCCTCAATAAGCAAAATGCAATACTCCTCCTAATGTATTTTATCATAAAATTTCCGTCTATTGAAATGATTGTTAAAATCGCCAAAATGAAATATTATCAATATGTCGAACGAAAAAGTGTAAAAAGGACAACTAATCAACGGAGGAAAAAATTATGGCAAGAAGAGCATCATTATCATTAGAAGAACAAATCGGATTTTCAGCAGGAGAAATTTATAACTACTTACACCAAAACGGAACAACTTCTTTTGCTAAAATGAAAAAAGAATTAGATTTAAAAGGCAATTTCGCAGATTTAGGTTTGGGCTGGTTAGCTAGAGAAAACAAAGTTGACATTGAACAAAAAGGACCAGCTGTAAAAGTTAGCTTGAAATAACCAAATTTACACGATTTATATAAATGGAAGTGGTCGGATTTTGAAATTCAAAATTCGACCACTTTGCTATCAACTTAAAAAAATTAATCGCCAGTGCCGTACACGGAGATAATTTAAAATGTAGGTTGGCATTACTATGCCAACACGATAAATTTTACTAATCCCCAATACATATAACTTGATGTGTATTACTGCTTTTTATATCAATACCCATTCCTCCGCCATTATCAAAATTTACAGAGTATGGCATACCAAAATAATCCGATGAAGACCAAAAATTACCTGATGTTGGAAGATTCAGACTGGAATTATTTTTACTTTTATTATAGATTTCTTGTAAGGCTTCTTTTGTAGGTAAACGCATTTCTGTATCTTCACATGCTTTCTTTGCACCTTCCC
>JBNMKP010000173.1:0-3969 GCA_050874405.1 bacterium | reverse complement strand
TTTTTTGCCGGTTTCTTAATTTTTGTAAATTTTATTTTTTTTACTTCCATTTGTTTAAAAGTTTCAATGCAGATTTTGTAACGTTTTCTTTTCCTCGAACCTTGTAATACTTTTTATCATTTGCGTTGATTATGCAGAACCCCTTGTTGCAAGTTTTATACAACCAAGCCGTAATACAAGTATCTTTACCTAGTTCGCAACTAGCCGTAATATCTTGAACAGTTGGACTGTTTTTTATATCTTCCTCTGTTGTTAAAACATTACCTGATGCGTCTTTTACCTCATACAAATCAGGATACAACATAAATTTATCCGCTAAAACATCTTTATATTTTTCAAAAGATTCTTCAATATATTCCTTACTCTTAATAGAAATATCTGTTTGCGGTTTTAACCAGTAGATAATATATTTTCCTGTTGTTAAAAAGTTCGAATACTTGTCAGAAGTTCTTGTATCATCATAAACCTCTTGCGGAATAGTCAATTCTTTTGAAGCCCACAATGAATAACTTGGTATTATATCTTCAACATTTGAAGTAGTTTTCTTTGAAATTATAACCCCAGCAGCAATTCCCAAAACTAAAACTGTAACACTTGCAAGAGAAATCCACCATTTTACCCAAGCTCTTTGAGCCTTATGGAAATCTTCCTCATTTTTATAAATAACTTCTTCCCAAGCCCATTGATTACCTTTTGCTCCAGCCCACAAAGCCATAACAAAAGCAGCAATAAAGCCATACGGAATAAATATCAAAGGTAGAATTACAAGCAATGACCACTTTTTATACTTGATACCCCAAATCCAATTGAACAAAAACGCACCCCAATTGTACTTATGCGCAATTGAATCCGGCGCCTCTTCTCCTGTTCCGGAATTGTTATCCCTAGGAACAAGAAAAATCTTCGGAGTTTCTTTTTTCTTAACAGTAACCTTGTCAAAAAAATCATCTAAAGTTACTTCGTTCGGATCATGATAATCTTCTTGATTAGGCAAGTTCGCCTCTTTTGGCTCAAAATTCTTATCGTTTTCGCTATCCATAATTCATTCCCTCTTTTTTATATTATAATATCTATTTCCAAATCTCGCAATATTCCTGACCTTGATTTTTAAAAATGTTTATGATAGTTTTGACACGTAAACATTAAAAAAGGAAAAACATTAAGATGTTATCTTTATTACGACGTAGCAGATATAACTTTTTAAAGGCTTGTTTTTAGAACAGGATATTTGCAATTGTCGAAATAAAGTTTTAGAAGCAGGTTCTTTGAAAAGAAGCCTGTTTTTTTGTTACAAAAGGTAAAAAATAATTGTAAAAATGGCAATTATTCGGATTTAGAAAAGTTAAAGAAAAAGTGAAGGTTAGAAGTAATATGAAACATAGAAATATTCGACGAAACTCAACTATAAAAGCGAATGCTCCAATCGTGAAATTAATGAATTTAATTTGGGGCTTGTAATACACAAGTTGAGGCAGAAAAGTGTAAAAAATTTACCTCACTTTTCTGTAAGAGGAATAAGGAAAAATGATACCAAAAATAACAGCAAGTACAGTTTACTCCAAATTGGGAGACAATAGTTCTCTAGTTCCATTAGCAATCAAAGATATTGCTAACAGTTGCGGTTTAACAGCAGCTTCATATATGTCAGGGGACAACGCAGAGGGAAAAGACAGATTTATAGATGAATTCGGCACACAAGCTATTTGGCTTTGGGGAATTCCCGTTTACAAAAAACTTTTAGACATAGCTTTATTCAAATCAGCTAAACTTGACCCAGAAGTTGATGCCAGAATTCTTAAAAACAAAGATATTTTAAAAGCCGCTAAAGAAATGGCTCCGACAGAAGCTATCAAAAATAGCCTTAAAGCCGTTGCAGAAAATCAAAGCAAATTCAAAGCTCTTACAGTTGCAAAATTTGCTGCTTCTACAATTTTGACAGCCGGAACATATTTAGGCTTAACAAAATTCAGACACAATTACACTGAAGCAAAAATCAAAAAAGATTACTTTGAAAAGATGAAAAAACAACAAATGAACGGTTACCAAACAGAAAATATTCCGTTCTCATCAGCATTTTCACCTGTTCACAAACAAAATAAAAACAGCAAAAACGTAGCTTTCACAGGCGGAGTTCAAGACTTCATCTTTGACCCAGTGAAAAACTTAATGCTAGTAGATGGTGCAATCACCGGCGAAAGATTAACTCATGCCAAGAATCCGCAAGACTTTTTAGGTTATGTAATCAAAGAAGGCTTCTTCTGGGCATTTATGTATTTTGCAGGTCCAACATTATCTAAAGCATTAGAAAAATTTGCAGACCAAAAAGGTAAATCAATCGACCTTGATTCAAGAGTAATATTTGGCAAAGACCTAGAAAAAGCATTTAACGGAAAAGACTCAGGAATTATGCCAAAACAAATTCAAGAATTCAAAAATGCTGCAAAATCAGACCTTGAATTATACAAATTCGCAGTTAAACCGGAAAACAAAAACTTAATCATTAAAATGGCTAAAGATTCCGGCATAATCACTCTTGCTGAGGGCACAGAACTTGTTGACACAAGAAAATACATTGATTTGAAAGAATTGAGAGGAATTTGCGACAAGGCAGAAAAATTGTTCACTCAATACAAAAAATCAGAACAACCGCTTGAAGAATTCTTGAAATCAGTAAGAAGCTTGAAAAAAGCATCAATTCTTAAAAACATCGGAGCTTGTATAGGAGCATTAGGCATCATTGCACCGGCAATTATGCTAGGTTTGAGAAAACTTAATCCTGATTACCAAGTAAGAAAAGATATTGAAAAGAAATTAGCTAACCAACAGGCTTAATCCTAGAAAAGCTTGACAAAATTATACAATATCGGTAAAATGATAATAGTTATCAATTTGAGTTAAACAGATGAATTATTCAAAACAGCGAGAAATAATATTAGATACGTTGAGCAAAAACGCAATCCACCCAACAGCAGAAGCACTGTTGGAATTTCTCAAACGAGATGATTCAAATGTGGGACTGACAACTCTTTACCGAAACTTGAACCAGCTTGCAGAAGCAGGATTGATAAAAAAAATTGACGGTTTAGAGCCATCAGCTCATTTTGATCACAATACTTTTGAGCATTATCATTTTATATGTGAAAAGTGCAAAAAGGTATATGATATCCCGTCTTCTGTAGCACCTGACTTGGTGAAAAACACAACAGAAGCGACAGGATTTGATATAACAAGCCATGATATAGTATTTCATGGTATTTGCAGTGAATGTAAAAGAAAGGACATTGATTAATTATGGAAAAATGGGTATGTACAGTTTGTGGTTACGTTTATGATCCGGCAGAAAATGACGGAGTAAAATTTGAAGATTTACCAGAAGATTATGTTTGTCCGCTATGCGGAGTTGGTAAAGACCAATTTGAAAAAGAAGCATAATTTTTAGATAGTATAAAAAACACAGGCGGATTGACTTAATAGTCAATCCGCCGTTTTTATTAATAATATCGTCATACTGAGAATGTGTAAACGACCGAAGTATCTTATAACTTTTCTTTGTTCACTTTTTCTTTTTGATTTCGAGGCAAAAAGAAAAAGTGGAACCGAAAAAGAAAAACACGAATGATTAAATGGATCGAGTCATCAGGGGCTTTACCCCCGAACCCCTAATCATATCATTATGAGGAAAACAAGCTGAGTAAATTTCAGAGTAACTAATACGGAGTGACGTCGTAATCTTGAACACGGAATATCAATGTCACCCTGAACTCGTTTCAGGGTCTCAAATGTTAAGGAGATTCCGAAACTAGTTCGGAATGACAATTAAATAATAACCCAAGTGATATGGATTGTTACGTCACTTCGTATAAAAAATTGCACAATGACAACAATAATTTTCCTCACAATGACATGATTTTTCTACATGTCATTACGAGGAAACAAGCCGAGCAAAATGTGGTGTAGTCTATACAGAGT
>JBNMKP010000172.1:0-3988 GCA_050874405.1 bacterium | reverse complement strand
GATGGGTAAAATCTACAAATTTTTGGGATTAACCGTTGGCGTTGTTCTTTCAAATGGAGCGGGCGCAAGAAATTTTGAAAACAAAAAACATGCATATTAATGTGATATTACTTACGGTACAAATAACGAATTCGGTTTTGATTATTTGAGAGATAATATGGCAAGTAGTGTTGAAATGCTTGTTCAAAGACCTTTTAATTATGCAATTATCGATGAAGTTGATAGTATTTTGATTGATGAAGCAAGAACTCCGTTGATTATCAGTGGTCGTTTAGCCCAATCTGCAGAAACTTATCAACTTATGGCAAAAATTGCTCCTCAACTTCAAAAAGATGTTGATTATACCGTAGATGAAAAGAATAAAAATGTTATCTTGACAGAAGAGGGTATTGACCATGCTCAAGATTTAATCGGAATTAAAGACTTGTTTGATATTCATACTCAGTATGCACATCACTTGTTGCAAGCCTTGAAGGCTAAAGAATTATTTGTCAGAGATACTGATTATGTTGTAAAAAATGGCGAAGTTATGATTGTTGACGAATTTACCGGACGTTTGATGGAAGGTAGACGTTGGTCTGACGGACTTCACCAAGCTGTTGAAGCTAAAGAGGGTGTAGAAATTCAAGATGAAACACAAACTTTGGCAAGTATCACATTCCAAAACTTGTTCAGATTGTATCCGAAACTTTCCGGCATGACAGGTACTGCAATGACTGAAGAAGCTGAATTCGGTAAAATTTATAATCTTGAAGTTACAACAATTCCGACAAATAAACCGGATATCAGAATTAATTACCCTGATGTAATTTATAAATCAGAAGTTCAAAAATATTTGGCTGTTGTAGATGATATTTTAGCTCAACACAAACTTGGGCGACCGGTTTTGGTTGGTACAATCAGTATTGAAAAATCTGAATATGTTTCAGCTCTACTTAGACAAAGGGGAATTAAACACAATGTATTGAACGCAAAACACCACGAAAAAGAAGCACATATTATTGCCCAAGCCGGTAGATATGGTGCTGTTACTATTGCAACCAATATGGCAGGTCGAGGTACAGATATTCTTTTAGGTGGTAATGCTGAATATCTTGCGAAAGCTGAACTTGATGAAAATGGAATTGATGAATCAAATCCAAATTATGAAACTTTGAAAAAAGAAGCTTTAGATAGAGCAAGAAAAATTACCGAAGCAGAGCATGACAAAGTTGTTGCAGCCGGTGGCTTGCACGTAATTGGTACAGAACGTCACGAATCACGTCGTATTGATAATCAGTTGAGAGGTCGTGCTGCTCGTCAAGGCGACCCTGGGTCAACAAGGTTTTTCTTGTCATTAGAAGATAATTTGATGAGAATATTTGGTGGTGAAAAAATTACTCAACTTATGACTGCGTTAAATGTTCCGGAAAATATGGCAATTGATTCTCCGTTGATTACAAAACGAATTCAATCTGCGCAGAAAAAAGTTGAAACTTTCCACTTTGATATGAGAAAATCTGTTCTTGAATATGATGATGTTATGAATATTCAGAGAGAAAAATTCTATCATCAAAGGAGAAAAGTTTTGGCAGGTGAAGGATTGTATGAAGATATTCTTTATATGATGGAAAGAGAAGTTGACAGACTTATGCGTAGTTACATTTCTCCTGAGCAAAAAGTTGAAGAATATGTTTATGATGATTTAGTTACAATGATTAAAGAACTTCATTCAACTGTTCCACAACTTGCTTCAACATTTGATGTCGCTGATATTCAAAATATGCGTTTTGAACCAATGTATAACAAGATTAAGGATTTTGTTATTGATGCTTATAAAAACCACGAAATTGAAATTATCAATTTTTATAATCAAGTTGTGACAGATTACAATGCGGGCTATGAACTTCAAGAACCATTTGCGCCGCATAATATTGTTAGACAATTAGAAAAAGATGTTCTTCTGAAAGTTGTAGATAGCAAATGGATTGATCACTTGCATAATATTGATATGTTGCGTGATGGTATTGGTTTAAGAGCTTATGGACAAAAAGATCCATTGATTGAATATAAAAAAGAAGCTTACGACATGTTCAATAACATGATGTACGAAATTCAAAGCGATACAGTAAAACACTTGTTCAGAACCAAATTCGGGATTCAAGTTGTGAATAACCAACCGGAGGAACCTGTTGATATTCCAAATGAAGAGTAAGAAGAAAACTAATTAGATAATTAATAGTAATATTAATAGGAAAGATAAAATAAAATAATAAAGAGGCATGCTCAAAAACTTCCGAGCTTGCCTCTTATTTTGGTGAATATTAATAAGTCGTTGTGTATCGAATTCCCACCATGATTAGGGTGGGATAGAGTGGGTAACATCTATAAATATGGGATATATTCCCTCGCCCTTTTCAAAGGGAGAGGGTTAGGGTGAGGGTTAAATGTAAAACAAATCTTGCGTATGTCGAAAAAATCTAGTATAATAAATATACTTCACTCTGTCATTACGAGGAAAACAAGCCGAGCAGAGTGCGGAGCAGCCTGCCGAAATGATAGGCTGTCAGCAGGACAAGTCGGCAGGCTCGGAGTCACGTTTAATGCGAGGCGCAGTAGTAAACAAAGGACATAGATTAGTACAACGTGACGTCGTAATCAGTGACAAGGAATACAATAATGAGATGCTGAAACAAGTTCAGCATGACAGTTTATTATATTGTCATTCTGAGAGAGCGTTAGCGACCGAAGAATCTCTTAATATTTTTTGTTCCACCCTTGCGGGGGAACCGAAATCTATGATTTCGAAAAGGGGGGGGATAAAAAAGACGACGCACCAGTGTCACCCCGAACTAGTTTCAGGGTCTCAAAAGTTAAGGAGATTCTGAAATCTGTCTTTGATTATCGGCAGGTCGGTCGGCTCAACGCAGCCCTCCCTAGGACGAGTTTCGCTATCGCTTCACTCTTGCCAAAATCTGCAGTTTAGCATGACAGTTTATTATGCTGTCATTCCGAAAGAGCGAAACGGCTGCAGAATCTTCCAACAAACAATGTGAGTAACTAATCTAAAACAAATTAAAAATTCCACGGGCTCCTTAATGTTAAGAAATATAAACTTGAATTTCAAACCTCTGAAACTCGCATTATAATTGCTATATGATATGATATGATGTGGTGGGGCAATTCTCTAAAAAGTGAATACTTTTTATATACACAAGAGATAATCGAACGTGTGCTAAAAAGTAAACATGAAAGGAGAATTTACCATGGGAGATTTGAGTATTAATAATTTGGGACTAAAATCAATGTTGGGATTGAGTAATCGTGAACTTACTCTTGAAAAGACAAAAACATCTGCAAAGATAGGTACAGAATTTCAACCTAAACGACAAGCATCACAACAAAAACTTGAGGGCATGCTGAAAGAAAGTCCTTTGGACGATAGGGTTCCAACAAAGAAAAGCATGTCCAAAATGGGATTTAAGGAAGCGTATATTGATTATACCAAGGGTAATGTTTATATGGACGAAGATGGCAACTCTATTACTTTGGAAATTGGAAAGCTGGTCAGGAATCAGGTATAAACGGGGCAACTAAAGTTACTTATGAAGGAAAAAATGGAATCACGCATGTTGTTTATTATGATACTGAAGGAAATCCCGTAAAAGGTTCAATTACGAAGAAATCTGCGGGAGTTGCTGGAGGTACTGGATTTGAAATTTATGATTACAATTATGATATCGATGGAAATCCTGTTTTCAAACGTTCCTTAGCAACTAATTAATTAGGCAAAATAATTTTTCCCTCCCTGATTAGGGAGGGTTCTGGTTGCTAGCATGGTGTATTGGCTATATTGCCATGTTGACATGTAGAATAATAATAGAATGATTAAAATAACATGCTTTGCATAACAAATTTTTCAAATCTTTTTGCACTTTCTTCTCCAAAATCCAAAATTTTTAATGTAATTTAGACCTGTAAACCCTAGTAAAATCAATAATTCTACACT
>JBNMKP010000171.1:0-3989 GCA_050874405.1 bacterium | reverse complement strand
TAGGCAACATTATCATAAACTGTTTGGTTTTGAAGTAATTTGTAATCTTGGAAAACAATTCCCATGCATCTTCTTAGGTTCGGAATTTTATCATTTGTAAGGTTTGCAATATTAATTCCTCCAATAGAAACAATACCGCTAGTTGGTTTTTCTTCACTGTAAAGAAGTTTCATAAGGGTTGATTTTCCTGCTCCAGAAGCTCCTACAATGAATACAAATTCTCCTGAATGAATTTCCAAACTTACATTTTTTAGTGCATAATGGTCATTTTTGTATCTTTTAGTTACGTTTTGGAATGTAATCATTATATATTTCCTTGTTCTTTCTCGCTATTATATAATTCTTTAATTCTGATTTTCAAGCTTTCGGCATCAAGTTTATAGTATTTCATAAGTTCTTCTGCTGTTCCGCTTTGTCCAAATACATCATTAATTCCGATTCTATATACTTTAGACGGGGAATTTTCGGATAAAGTTTCACATACTGCAGATCCTAGTCCCCCGAAAATTGAATGATTTTCAACTGTAATAACAAATTTTGTTTCTTTGGCACATTCAATAATTGTGTTTTTATCAAGAGGCTTAATTGTTGGAACATTGATTACAGAAATAGAAATGTTTTCGGCTTTTAATTCTTCTGCAGCAATTAAAGCTTGTGATAAAGTTTCTCCATTTGTAAATAAAGCAATATCTGAACCTTTTTCTAAAACATTTGCCTTATCAATATCAAATTTATAATTTTCATCGAAAATGTCAATTGCATTGCCTCGAGGAACTCTTATATACATTGGTCCGTCATGCTCTGCAGCATATTTTACGATTTCTTCACATTCTTTGCTATCTGCCGGAACAAAAACTTGCATGTGTGGAAGTCCACGCATTAAAGAAATATCCTCTAACGCTTGGTGTGTTGCACCATCTTCTCCTACTGTAATCCCGCCATGCGTTCCTACAATTTTTACATTGAAATTCGGATAACAAATACCATTTCTTATCTGGTCATAATTCCTTCCGGTTGCAAAAACTGCAAAACTTGCGATAAATGGAATTTTACCTTCAGAGGCTAAACCTGCTGCAGTTGCAGTCATATCTTGTTCCGCAATACCACAATCAAAAAATCTTTCGGGAAATTTGTCCGCAAATATTTTTGTTTGTGTTGAGCATGCTAAATCTGAATCCATGACAACAATTTTGTTATTAATTTCTCCAAGACTTGCCAATGTTTTTCCAAATGCTTTTCTAACGGAACTTGATTTTGTTTTGTCTATCTTCATCTATATCCTCAAATATATCGTGGCTTTCAGCCATTTCCTCAGTATTTCTAATTTAAATTTTAGCATAAAAAGACTTTAAAAACCAATATTTTATCGACTAGAATTTTCTACCCTCTACAATTCAAGTATATCTTAATTTTTTGTTTTTTATGTAAAGTTTTATTAAAAAAATATCCAATTTTAGCAATAAATTATCTTTACGCTCATTTAAACGGTAGAATGGTAATAGACTCAATTTTATGTAGGAAAGGAAAATTTTATGAATCAAATCCCATTTGTACCGATAACAAATCCAATGGTACAACCACAAACAAGATATATGTCTGTTCCGCAACAACCGAATTACAATGCGGTTAAAATAGACATACATAACCCTCAAGTTGGAACACAAGGTGTAGGACAACAATACAATCCACAATATGAACAACCTACAATGCCTTTATATGCTTATCCACAGGCTCCGGTTTATGCTTACCCACAAGCACAACCAACACAACAACCATATTACCAACCATTGCCACAAGCAGTTAGTGTACCTCCGGTAGCTCCTCAAGCTCCTGCTGTTGCACAAGCTCCAGTAGCGGTTGAAGCACCTGTTGCTCAAGCACCGGTTGCAGTGGAAGCACCAAAAGTTGAAACTCCTGTAGTTCCGGCTCCAGTTGTTACAGCTCCAGAAGAAAAAGTTGAAACAACAAATGCAGAAGCTCCTAAAGAAGCTCCAAAAGCTGAAACAGTAGAAAAACCTGAAGTGGTTACTCCAGAAACTGTTTCTCCACAAGTTGATTTAAATTCTTTTATTGCTAAATTAGCAAATCCAGATTTTGAAGCTCAATCTGCCGGAATGGAAGAAATTGCTAATATGGTAAAAGAATCTCCGGATAAAGCAACTGAATTAGTTGATACAAAAGTTTTTGATGCATTGAACAATATTGTAAACTTTGATTCTTCTAAATTAGAAGGCCCTACTAAAGAACAATTAGATGCTAGGGAAAAATTAAATTCCGGTAAAGAAGTAACAGAAGATGAGAAAAAATTAGCTAATACTTTCTCACCAAAAGAACAAGCTGAAAGAAATAAAAGTTATGCATTATTCACTTCTGCAATATTAGAAAAATTATATGCTGATGAAGTAGCAAAATTGTCAAAAACAACTGTTCCTCTAACAGAATTACCGGGAGCGACAACAATTGTTGATCAATTGAAAGACAACCCGAACCCAATGGTTAGAGCATCAGCAATCGAAGCTTTAAGCTATATCCAAAACCCTGAATACAAAAAAGACTTAACAACATTATTTACAGTTGCTAAGAACGACCAAGACGCAGGTGTAGCTGAAGCAGCTAAAACAGCATTAGAAAAATTAGACCAAGTTAAAGCTCAACCAGAACAAGCAAAAGCTCAAGAAGTAAGTATTAATCAGCCAAAGCAAGAACAGGTTAAAGTAGCAGCCTAGGTTTAAAATCTCAGTTGATTTATAAATAAAAGATTCCTTTCTTTAAATAAAATAAAGCCCCTGAAAAGGGGCTTTATTTTTGTCTTTAGTTTTCATCAGAAGAAAAGATTAATTTATAGATATCGCTGTTTCAGTTTCCGGAACTTGTTGTTTGTATGATTCTGGAAGTTCTGCACAGTTTTCATATCCAGCAAGTTCAGATATTTGCTTGCACCATTCATATATAATTTCGTCTTCTTTTAATTTATAAGAAATAGGTTTTCCTATTTTAATAGTGACATTTCTTCTTGTGAAAGGTTTAACTTTTGGATATCCGTCCCAACCGGCAATGGCTATTGGAATAATATCCGCTTTTACATTTTTAGCAATAACGGCAAATCCTTTTCTAATCCCTTCTAATTTTCCGTAAGGTCGTGTCCCGCCTTGTGGAAATATACCCAATGACCAGCTTGTACTTAGCACGTCTCTAACGGTTTTAAATGTTGCTATTTCCGGTTTTGTTCTATCAACAGCGAAAGCTCCAAGTCTTTTTACCAGCCAACTTAATTTTTCATTGTTTTCAAATAATTCTTTTTTAGCCATAAACGCAATTGGTTTATGAACCCCCATAACTACCATTGGAGGGTCAAAAATTGAAACGTGGTTTGCAGCATAAATATATTTCCCATTTTTAGATTGTTTTTTAGGTAAATTTTCTCTTCCTTCTATTTTGTAATTGTAGAAAATCGCATAAAATCCATATACTACAATGTATAGAAAGGACATAAAAAAGATTGTCCTAAAAATGTTATACTCTTTTGCATATCTTCTATTGAAGTTTCGCACTTCTTTATCCATTCTTCTGTTCTCCTTCAGTAGCCGGTTCTTCTTCTGTATATTTGAATCCTGTTAATTTTTGAATTTCTTCAATCCATTTTTCTTTTACAATATCCGGATTTTTGTCATAAGGTATAGGTTTTCCGATATTTACAATAATTTTACCTGTAAAAGGCCATCTTTTTACTTCGTTTGAGCCAATAATTCCGACAGGTAAGATATCGCATTTTGTAAGTTTTGCAAGTCCTGCAAAACCTTTAGTAACTCCCTTTATTTCTCCAGGAATTCCACGAGTTCCTTGTGGAAACATTCCTAAAACCCAGTTACTGTCTTTTATTGTTTGAACAGTTTTCACTGTTGATGGTCCAAGAGATTCTCTGTTTACAGCAAAAGCTCCTAACCAATCAATCCACCGTCTTAAAAACGGAATATCAAATAACTCTTTCT
>JBNMKP010000170.1:0-4099 GCA_050874405.1 bacterium | reverse complement strand
GATGTTGGAGAATACAGAGGAGGAATTACACTTGCTGAAAATCTTCCAAACTCTGACAAATTATCACTTACAATCGGTGGAGGAAGAAGAAACGTTTATCATAGACAAATTCGTTTCATAAGTGATACTAAAAAATTGCAAGAAAGACTTGATACAATCTTAGATAAAGAACAACATAAATATTACCTTGATGAAGCAGATCACTGGTTCACAATCGGGCACGAAAACGCTCACTCACTTGGACCAAAAGAAAGTAGCGAGAAACTAGGTAAATATAGAAATATTATTGAAGAAAACAAAGCTGACATGGGATCTTTAGCATTTGTTGATTTGTTGACCGAACTTGGTATGTACACTCCGGAACAAAGATTACAAATTATCGTAACCACAGTTGCAGACAATTTCTTGAAATCAAAACCAACAATGTCGCAAGCTCACAGAGTTCGTACAGTAATGCAAAACAAATACTTTGCTGACCGTGGAGGATATTCAATAACTCCGGAGGGTAAAATTCACGTAAATATTGACAAAGCCGTTCCAATCGCAAAAGAAATGTTAGCTGAAATTATCCGAATTCAAATTGATGGAGATTTCAACAAAGCAGAAAAATACGTTATGGATAATTTTGTTTGGACTGATAATATGGAACTTATCGCTCAAAAACTTCAAAAAGTTTCCAAAGCTCTAAACGGAACTCTTGAAACAGAATTAGCAGATAAATTATTAAAAGGCGAAATCTAAAAATGTTACCACAACAAAAGGCTCTTAAATATTTATCCATAAGCTATATTTTACTAACGGTATTAATTACAGTCTTAGTTCCACTATCTTATATTTGGAATAAAACATTCGATTATGATGTAAAATTTTCTTGTAACAGAAGCCAAAATGTTTGCACAATCGAAAAGACTAATTTCGCAAAATCTAACAAAATGACGAAATTAAAACAGGCTAAAATAATTGAAGCACAACGATTTGATAAAAATGAAGCAACACATTCAATAGTTTTAAATACAAAAAATGGCAAAAACATTTCACTGTACGAAATTCGTACAAAATTTCCAATGCCAGTTGAAGATTTAAACATCAAAACTAATGAAATAAATACATATTTATCAAATAATCAAAAAGGTTATGCATTCCATCACTACAATGGATTTGGATTTAAAAGTCTTGTTCCGAGAGCTTTTTCAATCGGCATAGTTACTTTTGCAATAATGTATTTATTATCAATTCTAGGACTTACATTTATTAAAAAAGTAAGTAAATTATAAGGTTAACCCTCTTTTTGATAAGCCCAAGCAGAATGGTTGTGAATACTTTCAAAAGCTTCACAATCAACTTCAAATGACTTGATAACAGGGTGTTTTCTTAATTTGACAACAACTTCACGCAAAACATCTTCAACGAATCGAGGATTTTCCCATGCGTGTTCTGTCACGAATTTTTCATCTTGTCTTTTCAGAAGAGAATACACAGGACAAGATGCACAAGATTCAATAAGCTCAATCAAATCTTCAAGCCAAACATGCTCTGTTTCATCATAAGAAACTTTGACAGAAATTATAGCTCTTTGATTATGAGCACCATTATCCGAAATTTCTTTTGAACAAGGGCAAAGAGTTGTTACAGGAACTTTTACACCCAAAATAAACTTGTAATCATCGCCGTCCATCGTGCCCTCAAACGAGCAATCATAACACATTGGAGCGGATAATTTTGTAACAGGAGCTTTTTTATCAACAAAATACTTAAAGTTAAACTCCAATTCTCCACTTTGTGCGTGAAGTTTTTTGATAATCTTTTCTAAACAACCCTTGATATCAACACCAAGAAGATTTTTTGTTCTCCACTCATTCAAAACTTCCACAAAACGGCTCATGTGAGTACCTTTGTAATTTCTCGGAAGTGATACACAAACTCTTGCAGTTGCATAAACAACTTTGTCAGAAGCATTTTTACGTTGAATAATCAATGGCAATTCAACATTTTTTATCCCAACTTTTTGAATATCAACATTCCTAGTATCTTGAGTGTTTTGAACATCTTTCATCTATTTATTCTCCAATGCTTTTTTAGCCTGTTTCCAAAGAGCACCATACTCATCAAATGAATAATCATTCAATGGTTTAGTTGCCAACTCTTCCATTTTTCTAAAACGTTTTTCAAATTTTTTATTTGCCTTTAGCAAGGCTTGTTCTGCGTCAATTTTATTCCAACGAGCAAGATTTACAACTGCAAATAAAATATCGCCCAACTCTTCTTCCATGTGGATTTTATCAGCCTCAAGTTCAGCTTCTTTAAACTCTTTGATTTCCGAATTTAAGCAATCGTATAAAGATTCTTCATTCGGCCATTCAAACCCCTTTTTCACAGCTCTTTTTGACATTTTTTGAGCAGCGATTAAAGCCGCTTGACTTCTGGATAATCCGTCCATTGCAGAAACTCGTTCAGTTTTTTCCTCTGCCTTTAATTCGTCCCAAGCTTTTTTAACTTCATCTGGAGTATCCAAATGCGCATTACCAAACACATGCGGGTGACGGTGAATTAGTTTGTCTTTTAATTCTTTTGCAACATCTTCAATATTGAACTCGTCACTTTCTGATGCAATTTGAGAATGCAATAAAACTTGTAATAAAACATCACCCAATTCTTCTCTCAAATGAGGGATATCATTGTCGTCAATTGCATCAACAGCTTCGTAAGCTTCTTCAATCATATTCGGTCTTAAAGACGAATGAGTTTGAGCTCTATCCCAAGGACACCCGTCCGGAGCTCTTAATTTTGTAATAACTGAGATTAATTCTTCTAAATTCTTATATTCCATATTATTATTCTAACACAAATCATACAAAAGGTGGATTTAATAACCGCACACTATGTTAGACTAGGTAAGTGGATAGTTAAGAAAGAGGTTACAAATGTCAACAGTACAAAAATTAAGCCAGTTAAGCCATCGTATCTTCAATACGAGCGTAACAGAAAAAACAGTTGCTAGACAATCTAATCCTTTTGCAGCATCTAACTTTCAAAAAAACATTCTAACTGAAGATGTATTCGAATCAAGTGCAAGCAAAAGCAATTTAAAAATGAACGATAAAATCACTGCAAGTTCAAAAAGAATTTATTCTATGTTCGTAGGTTCAATCAGCGATTTCGGAAATAAATTCTATGAAGGCATTGAATCAATAAAAGCATTCGGTAACAGAATGAAAGAAGGTATCGTTAATACTTGGAATAAAATTCATGAATTAGGAAACAAAGAAATTTCACTTGACGGTGCTAAAAACGTACTTTCAAGAGATATTACATCATTCTTTGTAAATCATCACGATAGAGAAATCAGCAAATTGTCCAAAATGGATCCTCATGCTGAAATTAAACCAATGTTCAAAGATGCATTATCAGCATTAGAAGCTGATATGGTAGCAGCAGCATAAAGGAGAAATTTTAGATGGATAACAGATTTAAAAATAACAAAAACTTTGATAAAGTAAGCAACATCATTGAATCATTAACAATCAATCCAAACCCGGATTCAGTTGGAGTTTTGGAAGAAATTGGAACAAACTCTTCAATTGATGAAGTTAGAGAAATGACATCTCGTGCATTAGTAAAGAGAAATGAAACAAACTCATTGAATGTTGTAATCAGCAACAGAGGAAAAGGCATCAATGATATGTCAACAGTTGTTGCAATGAGTACAATCAACGAACTTTTATCTTTAGAAAATAAAGAAGAAGCAATGAAAGTTCTTGAAAACACAATTAATTCAGAAAGCTTTGATGATGAAGTAAAAGAAAATGCACGTTCAGTAAAAGCTTTGATGGCTCTAAGCTAAGACATATACTACATAATGAATAATTTTATATATTACAAGGTTCCGAAACACTCGGAACCTTTGTCGTGTTTTCAGGAGAATTATGAGTAATTTTCTGTTCCTCCTCGGTATTTCAGAATCTCATCAACTTTATACGCCCTCTCCCTTAGAATAAGAGAGAGGGCTGGGGTGAGGGTTTTAATTCCAGTGTTCAAGATTACTACGTCACTCTGTGTAGGCTATTTTATCCCCTCCCACCTACGTGGGGGAGGGTTAGGG
>JBNMKP010000169.1:0-4135 GCA_050874405.1 bacterium | reverse complement strand
TTCACAGCATCTTTTTCAGTTGTGATTATGTTGCCTTGGATATTAATCACATCAATTGGCGCATATTGATGATGATCATCAAATGCAATTGTTTTTTCGACTTGATAATCTGTTAGAAAATCAAAGAATTGTTGAGGTTGTCCAATTGCGCAAACTGCCGTTACAGGAACTCCATCTAACAATCTTTGACCTGTTTTGATGTTATAAACATAGTCAGGTTCTGTATAGCAAACCATTGTTGATAGATTTAATCTCTTGTGCATAATTCGAGAAACTTTTTCAGCAGTTTTATGGTCTAAACTTTTGCTAACAACAACTAGTTTACCTATTCTGTCAAGTGCTTCTGCTCCCTCTCTTAGAGGACCAGCAGGAAGTAAGTTTTCATTCCCAAACCCCTTAACACTGTCCATCAAAACAATGTCTAAATCTCTATAAAGTTTTCTATGTTGAAATCCGTCATCTAAAATTATTGTTTGAATTCCAAATTTTTCAACGGCACATTTTGCTGCTTGATAACGGTTTTTGCAAGTGAAAACATAGCACCCAGGGGTGTTTTCAGCTAACCAATACGGTTCGTCGCCGGCTTGAACTGCATCATGAAAAATTGTAGTTCCATCGGAAATCATATTGACGTTTTTGTTATTTAATCGTCCGCCATAGCCACGAGAAACAATTGCAACTTTTTCTCCTTGATTTATCAAGTATTTCGCAATTTCTGATACCACTGGAGTTTTACCAACTCCACCTGTTGTCATATTCCCAACCGAGATAACAAATGCTTTTACTTTTTTAGGGCGAAGAATTTTTTTGTCATATAAAAAGTTCTTAAACCCACTTCCAAATGCGTAAAAATATGAAGCAAATTTTAAGATATCAAAAATAATACCTTCAGGATCTCGTTGGTAATGTATTTGTGTAATTTTAGTCTTTAAATTTATCATATTAGAATAACAATCTGAATAATAAGAATCTCTTATTCAATTTTTCTGAGAATTTTTTCAAGTTAGAAGTTGTTACAACTGTATCGCTAACAATTCTCTTCAAGTCTGACGCTTGGTTTGGACTTGTTGGATTTACACTGTTAACGGTTTCTAATGTTGTAGAAACTTCAACCATTGCATTGTTTACGTTTGTAATTGCTGATGTTAATTGCTTTTTCAATTTATCATCACTGGTCATTGCGTTTACGCTCTCACTGATTTGAGAAAGGTTTTGAGCAATGATTTTCAAGTTTTTACCTGTCGCTTCAGCATCTGCAGCGTCCATAACTTTATTCAAGTTACGAGATAAGTGGTCTACTGAATCCGCTGTTGACATCAATTTAGTTTTAAATTCTTTATCTCCAATGATGTTGTTAACATTAGCTGACAATTTAGAAAAATCATCTGTTGCTTGTTGAGTCATCACAAGAAGCTGTTCTATATCAGATTTTGAAGAATCTAACAATGCATCAACTTTGCCTAAAGTTGTTGAAGATTTTGCTGTCAATGCATTTAAGTTATTAATTGTCATTTTTAAATCAGCAATTGTTTGGTCTGTTAAGATATCATTAACTTTCTTTGTAGATTCTGTCAACGTTTCAGCTGCTTTATATTGCCAATCCATAAAGTCTGACAATCTCATAGGTTCAACAATTGTGTATGGTGAATTTTGCTTTGGATAATCTAGCGGCATATCATCTAAAGAAACAAGTCTTAATTTGTGTGTATCTCTATATGATACGGCAGAACCTCTCAAAAATTCTGGCAAAATTAACCCAGGAAGATTGATAAAGTAATCAACCTTGTAGGCATAGCTTGTTGAAATATTATTTTTGTAGTTATAAGGAATTGAATCTCTTGAAACTACATCTACACTTTTAACTAGACCAACATCATAATATTTCCCGCTCAATTTCATCTGAACAGGGTCATTTTTAAATAACAAGTTTCTATTTACCATTGGAATGTAAATAGTTTTAGTTTTAGGTGGAGTAATTTCTAGGAATAATTCACCAATTAAACCAGACTGTTGAATAGAAAATGATGATGCTCTCGGAATTTGAACAGTCGGGTCTGTAATTACGAATTTTACATTAACAAAACTATCTTCACCTTTAACAACCGGTGTAATTTCTTCAACCTGACCGACTTTCAAACCCATAATCTGAACACCTGCTCCGGGTCTTAGACCATTTACATCTTTAAATTGGATTTCAATACGTTTTGCAGAAGAAAAGGCTCTTCCTTTAACTTTCAAAACAGTTCCTACAAGTAAAACTAAAGCTACTAATGTTAATAATCCAACTTTAAATGATGAAGAAAATTTCATTATATACCTTTCTTAAATAATATTTAGATATTACCATATTATCAGAAACATAGAAAAACTGTAAAGTTTTTACCTCGACAATATGATTTCATTTTGTCAAAATACACTACATGGGTGATTTTTACCAAAAACACTATATAAATCTTAATAAATACCGTATAATTTAAGAAAGAATATTGACTTTATTGAAAAAATAATTATAACCAAGATAGGTAGAATTATTTTCAATCCGAAAACATATAAGAAGGAGATACAAGTATATGGGCATGGCCGCATCTCAAGCTAGATGGATTTCACTAGCAGCAAGAAAATCAAACGTTGAATACGAAGGTCAACAAATTAACCAAGCTAGAACAGCTTTAGCAAACCAAAGTTCCGAATTGTGGAACAAATTATATGATATGGACGTGCCAACAGCTCCTAGTTCAAATGATTATACCAAGACACAATATACATTCCAAAACGGTGATTCAACTCAAACAATTTCTCAAATTCAAGATGCTGATTACACCGATTCTGATGGAATTCATTATAATTCTTATGTAACATATTATGCAAAAATTTCTGAATACAAAGGAATTAGAAACACAAATTCTAATCCGCAAGTTCAATATGTTGTACCTACAGAAGAGGGTGTAGACCCATATTATATGGTTGGTACAAAAAAATTAACTCAATTGTCAACTATTGATAGAACTGATACAAGTTCAAATAGCTCTTGGGGAACTTATAGTGCAGCTTTAGATCAAATCGCAGAGGATTGGCCGGATACTCAAATCGCAAAAGATTGGCAAAATTATAAAACAAACGGTGATACTTCTGCTCTAGAAAACATTTATTTATGGACTGATGCAAATAGTCACGTAAATTTTGCATCTGCAACTTCAAATACAACAGATAGTTTGGAGGCTTGTAGGCAAGATGCAACTGCAGCTCTTCACTCATATTATTCTGATTATCAATCAACAAATAAAGAAGTTTCAAAATACGGAATTATTGAATATGATAGCAGCGGAAGAGCAACTTCATTACAGTTAGAGGGTTCATCTGTAATTTACGATTTAACAACTTCTAGCGTTACTGATGATGCGGCTTACAACGATGCAATGAACAAATATAACTATGAAAAACAAGTTTATGAAAAAAATGTTCAAGATATCAATGCTAAAACAGAACAAATTCAAACAGAAGATAGAACTTTAGAACTGAGATTGAAAGCTCTTGATACTGAACAAAACGCTCTTCAAACTGAAATGGACGCAGTTCACAAAATTATTTCTAAAAATATCGAAAGCACATTCAAAACATTTGAAAGCTAATAGATTCACATTAATTATAATAAGAGGTTTAAAATGTCTTACAAAAATGATAGTAACTTGGTAATAGCAAATAGATTCGGAGATGCCAGTGGGGCTGCAAAAGCTCAACTTTGGGAAACTTACGATAGGTTAAGAGATTTAACCGTTTCAGGAAGCGGAACAGGTACCGGTTTTGAATCAGCCGGCGGACTTTTATACAACTTAGCTAGTTTGCTTGCTCCGTCATCATTTGCAACTGTTTTCGGTGGTTCTGAAACAATGAACATCTCCGGAACATCTTACTATTCAAAAACTAATACAGGTTCTGCTTATGGAACAGATTCTTTATACAATTATTCTGGATTCCCGTCAGGTGCTGCTCCAATAAGTTCAATTTATGGACTTGCAACAGGTGGGGCTTCATCTGTTCTCGGTGGTTGGGGGACAAGTACTTCTGGTTCTGCAACCGGTTATGCTTCAAGTATTGGTGGACTCGCTGATATTACAAGTGCTGCCGCTTATGGTAT
>JBNMKP010000168.1:0-4139 GCA_050874405.1 bacterium | reverse complement strand
GTTTATCTAACAACGGTTTTGGAATTTCGGAATACTTAACCATTCTGTCTAATACTTCATTTGTCATTTGGTACATTGTTTTGTAATTTTTATAGAAAATGTGGTTACATTCTGCTTCTGATTGAACAGTATGTTTCATAATTTGTTCACCCATTTTGTAAGTTACAATGTTTCCATCAAACATTACTCCTTTTAAGCCTGCAAGAACGCATCTGATAATCAAATCATAATCAGCCATTAGTTTAAATTTTTCATCAAAAAATGACATTTTTTCTAAAGCCGAACGTTTAAAAATAACCGCCTGTCTTGGGCATGGCGCAACTTGGAATACATTCAACATTGACGGAATAAATTGAAATGCTGTGCCATCAGGTTGAATACAATATGACGGGAAGAAACAAAAATCTGCGTTTTCTTCTTCCATGACATTTACAACATCTGCAATTCCTGTAATATCATGATAAAAATCATCACAACTTAAAAATCCTATATATTTGCCCTTAGCTCGAAGAATTCCTTTGTTCATCGCATCAAACTTTCCTCTATCAGGTTCAGAGAAAAAGCTTATGTAACCACTATTTTTGTACTCTTTCAAGAAATCAACAGTTCCATCTTGAGAGTTGTTATCGATAATAATATGTTCAATATATGGATAAGTTTGTTTACCCAACAACGATACAAGTAGTGTAAAATCATCAGCTTGATTGTTATCAACAATATTATAGGTCGGTGTGATTACGGTAAATTCCGGTTCGTACATATTTTATATCCTCTAGTAATTTACATATACATTGCGAAGAATTTGTTCTTCAATATTCTTTTTATCAGCAGGTGATGTTTTGGCATCGTTTATCATAATATCAAAGGTATAAGTTTTCCCTTTTCTTGTTGTGATATATCCTGCAATTGCACTTGTGTTGGACAATGTTCCTGTTTTGGCTTTTAAATTGTCTTTGAAGTATAACATTCTGTTTTTCAAAGTTCCCTCCCCAGGAGATGGCATGAATGTTTCAAATTCTTCAAAATTAGAATCCGAATAAATTTTTACAAGAAATGATGTCATAAAATCTGACGTCATGATATTGTTTTTAGAAACCCCACTTCCATCAACTATTCGGATATTATCAGTATTTAGTCCTAAATTTTTTAGGTAAGAGTTCAACATATCCATTGAGTTGTTGAGATTTCCTTGAGATTTTGCCCAAACACTCCCTGCAAGCTTGAATGTCGTTTCCGCAAACATATTATTGCTGTTTTGTAAAATTTCAGTTAGTGCATCTTCAATGCTATGAGTTACTTCTGCAACTTTATAAACATTTTTAGCAGGTAAAGAAATATTTGTTATCGGTTTGAAATAATCAAACTTTTTATCTCTTAAAACTTCTTCTGTTCTAAGTACAAAATATCTTCTTGTGTTATTTACAGGAACTTTTAGAATCTCAGTTTTTGAAACAACACCTTCTGCAGTCAAAATATTAGGTGCAAGATTTGCATTCCTTGATAATTTAACGGAATTTTTATCGGTTAAAGATGTTGTAACAAGGTTCATAAATGTCAAAGGGTAAAACGGTTTTGTCACAATTGTTGCCGGTGTATTGTTAACAGTTGGCGTAATTTCAACTTTCAATAAGTTCCCATCTAAGTTATAAGCGCTAAATTTAGGCATTAGTGGGTTCAAATCATCGTCCCATTGCCAACCCTCGCCCCATTCTACGCTGTCAAAAATTCGAGAGTCAATATACACATTCTTTGGTGCAATGATATTTTTCTCTTTTGCTGTTTGGAATAGCTTGCTCAAATCAGATGATGATAAAAACGGATCAGCGCCAAGTTTTATGTATAAATCATTATTTGTACTTTTATATAAACTTGTTGAGTAATTATAGTCTTTACCTAGAGTATTTAAAGATGCATAAGTCGTTACAAGTTTTAGAGTTGAAGCAGGAAGCATAGGAGTATTTTGATTCATCGCAAATACTTCGTTTCCTGTTTGGGCTTCTTTTATAGAAACAGCTATTGCACTTTTATTTACACCTAAAGATGAAATTGTTTTTGTAATGGTTTCGGCGCTAACTGCTGAAACTGTTGCAAAAAAAGTTAATAACATTGCTATTATTTTTCGCATAATATCTTCACCTCATATTTATCCCTAATATCATTTAGTACAGTACATTTTTCTCTAAAATCATACATTTCATTAAGTTCAATGTCAGCTGATACAATATTTTCTTCATCTCGATTTTTGATAGAAGCAAGTTCTTCTCCCTTATAATCTATAATTCGAGATTCTCCTAAATTGTATTCTCCATTTTCAATGTAACCACTTTGAGTTAAAGCAATCATGTAGCATTGATTTTCAACTGCTCGAGATTTTGTCATAACTTCCCATGGAATAGGCTTTTTAGAACCCCAAGCTGCACAATTTACTAAAATATCTGCTCCTTCCATTCTGTAAGCTCTGTAAATTTCAGGAAATCTGATGTCATAGCAGATTGTTAGTCCGAATTTAACTCCGTCAAGTTCTACCATAACAGGGAAATCCCCTACCGTTATATATTTGCCTTCATCACAACCATAATAAGAATATAAATGATTTTTTGAATATGTTGTTAATAATTTACCGTTACGGTCTATTACGGGACAAGTATTGTAGTATTTCCCATCTTTAACAGTGATAAAACTTCCGCCAATAATATTAATATTATATTCTTTAGCAATAGAAGATAAAAATCTAATTACACTGCTATCTTCCAAATTTTGCGCGGATTCTCTGAAATGCTGGCATGACCAACCAACAGTCCAAACTTCCGGCAGAACTAAGACATCTGTTTTTTTATCTAAATATTTTTCTATTAAAGTTTTAACTTTTTGACAATTTGCTTCAATATCTCCAATAACAGATGACATTTGGAGCATTGAAACATTTATTTTTTTCTTTTCCATAATCCCTGACTAACCGCTTCGTTAAATTTTTCAGCTTCATTATTTGCCAATTTTAACAATGAGTCTTTAACTTCTTTAGCAACTTCTTTGTCATCTCTATCTCCAACATAAATTGGTGCTCCATAGACATTCAAAATCCGACATGGACCAACTGGACATGCCATTTTATCCCAAGATGGGAGTCTTTTAAATGTTTTATCTATCGAAATCCAATGAACTGGGACGATAGGAACATTTGCTTCTCTAGCAAGAACAATTGCCCCAGGTTTAACTTCATGCAATGGGCCACGAGGTCCATCAACCATAATTGCAACGCTTTCCCCATTTTTTAGTTTAGAAAGCATTTTCAATGTAGAAGATACAGAACCTTTCCTATTTGCAGAACCTCTGCAAACTTGAAATCCCCATTTTTCACAAACTTGTGCAACGATTTCTCCATCTAGAGAATTGCTTATTAATATATTTACATTTCCTCTATCCGGTAACCCATGCACACAGAATTGATTTTCATGCCACATTACATAGATACAAGGTGAAATATTCGGGTTGTTGAATTCTCGAATGTATGTCAACTTTTCTTGCATTTTTAATATAGAGAATGCAACATTTGAAATAACGCCGACATTGTTTTTATTTATTAGCCTAACCATAATATATCTATTGTAGCATACAAATAAACAAAAGCTAAAATTATTAAAAATACGTAATCAAAAAATTAAAAAAGAAAAAACACTTGACGTGAGATTTTTTTTATTTTAGAATTGACTTGTTCGCAAAAGGCGAATGACCCCGTCGGGATGTGGCGCAGCTTGGTAGCGCACCTCGCTTGGGACGAGGGGGTCGCACGTTCAAATCGTGTCATCCCGACCATTTAAATTAAAGGCTTTCAGAAAATCTCTGAAAGCCTTTTTTAATGCCATTATGTAATTATTATGTAATGAACTTAAAGTCTGTTAAAATACTGTTAAGGTTGTTTAGTTTCCTGACTAGAATGTTTTCCATAACATAGGTCTATACCTACCAAAACATTAGCTGCCACATCCGAAGGAACGCCATAAGCTATTAAAGCTTCATTTAGTAAAACGCTAGGTTCTTTCTTAGTTGGGTCTTCATGTACTATTTCTCCAAAAATAGTTTGCAAAAACTCATCATTCTTTATTTCAAGTGTCTTAGCTAATGCGATTAAAGTATAAAGG
>JBNMKP010000167.1:0-4156 GCA_050874405.1 bacterium | reverse complement strand
GGTGAAATGCTTCCACACGTAATTCACGTTGCAGCTCGTGCTTTAGCAGCTCAATCATTAGCAATTTTCGGCGACCACACAGACGTTATGGGTTGTCGTAACACAGGTTATGCTATGTTAGCAGCTAACTCTGTACAAGAAGAAATGGATTTAGCTTTAGTTGCACACTTAGCAACTTACAAAGCAAAAGTTCCATTCTTACAATTCTTTGACGGATTTAGAACTTCTCACGAAATTCACAAAATTGAAGAAATTTCTTACGAAGATATCGCTAAATTAGTTGAACCAAAATATATTGAAGAATTCAGACAAAGAGCTATGAGACCTGAAGCTCCTAAATGTAAAGTTGGTGCACAAAACACTGACGTTTACTTCCAAGGTCGTGAAACAGTTAACAAATACTACGATGCAGTTCCTGATATCGTTCAAGAATATATGGACAAAGTAGCTAAAGTTACAGGAAGACAATACCACCCATTCGATTACGTTGGTGCTCCTGATGCTACAGATGTTATCGTTGCTATCGGTTCTGGTTGTGAAACAATCGAAGAAACAATCGATTACTTGAACGCTAACAGAGGAACTAAATATGGTTTGGTTAAAGTTAGATTATACAGACCATTCGACGTTAAGAGATTTAACGAAGCTCTTCCTGAATCAGTTAAACGTATCACTGTTTTAGATAGAACTAAAGAACCTGGTTCAATCGGTGAACCTTTATACTTAGATGTAGTAGCAGCATTAGAAAACAAAGACATCAGAGTAATCGGCGGACGTTATGGTTTGTCTTCAAAAGAATTCACTCCATCAATGGTTTTTGCTGTTTACAAACATGCTGAAAACAACGGATTCCACGGATTCACAGTTGGGATCGAAGATGATGTAACTCACAAATCAATCAAAGTTGAAGAACACATCGTTACAGAACCTGCTGGAACTACAAACTGTATGTTCTGGGGCTTGGGTTCAGACGGTACTGTTGGTGCTAACAAAAACTCAATCAAAATTATTGGTCAATATACTAACAAAGATGCGCAAGCATACTTTGCTTATGACTCTAAAAAATCATTTGGTGTTACAGTTTCTCACTTGAGATTCGGTGACAAACAAATTAAATCAACTTACTTAATCACTGCACCTGATTTCGTATCATGTTCAGCTCACTCTTATATCGGAAGATATGACCTATTAAAAGGTATCAAAGAAGGCGGAACATTCTTATTAAACAGCCCATACTCTAAGGAAGAAGCATTTGCTCACTTAACTAGAGATATGCAAAAAACTATTATTGATAAGAAAATCAAATTCTACAACGTAGATGCTGAATCTCTAATCAAACAACAACCTGGTTTAAGAGGTAAAGGTGCTAACACAGTTATGATGGTTGCATACTTCAAAGTTTCTGGAATTATTCCATTTGAACAAGCTTATGAAGGTATGAGAGCTATGACAACTAAGACATTCAAGAAAAAAGGTGACGATGTTGTTAACATGAACTTAGCATTGATTGATGCAGCTATTAACGCAACTGAAGAAGTTCCAGTTCCTGCAACTTTAGACGGTGTAGGCTGTGTTGATGATGTTAAATTCATTCCGGAAAATGCTAGCGAATTCGCTAAGAAAATCATTGAACCATCAATGAGATTAAAAGGTGATGACATTCCGGTTTCAGCAATGAGTATTGACGGTGTTATCCCTACTGGTACAGCTTGCTTAGAAAAACGTGGAATTGCTCCTCGTGTTCCTCACTGGAATTCTGAACACTGTATTCAATGTGGTATTTGCGCTTCAGCATGTCCACACGCTGCAATCAGAACTAAATTAGCTGAAAAAGACAGCTTGAAAGATGCTCCAGCTTCATTCAATACTGTTGATGCTAAACCAAACTTAAACGGCGAACAATTCAAAGTTCAAGTTTACTGTGAAGATTGTACAGGTTGTGGTGTATGTTTAGACCAATGTCCAATGTCTAAAGTTGAAGGCAAAAAAGCTTTAACTTGGTCATCAATTGAAAAAGAAGTTGAAGCTTGCGAATTAGAAAACGAAAAATTCTTTGACGCATTACCTGATGACGTTATGGGTAAAAACACAACTAAAACAATTAAAGGCGCTATGTTGAGAAAACCATTATTCGAATTCTCAGGTGCTTGTGCTGGTTGTGGTGAAACTCCTTACGTTAAATTAGTTTCACAATTATTCGGTGAAAATGCAATCGTAGCTAACGCAACAGGTTGTTCTTCAATTTACTCAGGTACATTCCCTACTATTCCTTATACAACTAATAAAGATGGTAGAGGTCCAGCTTGGGCAAACTCATTATTCGAAGACAACGCTGAATTCGGTTATGGTATGAGATTGGCTGTAGATCAAAACAGAGCTACATTAAAATCTTATGCTGAAAAAGTTATTGCTAGTGAAAAAGCTCCTGCTGATTTGAAATCTGCATTAGAAAAAGCTTTATCTCACTGGGAAGATTCAAAAACTGAAGAAGCTATCAAAGATCAAGAAGCAGCTAAAGAAATTATCAACAAATATGCTGCTGAATGTGATTGCACAGACTTAGCTAAAGTTAAAGAACTTGAAGACTACTTCACAGATAAATCTGTATGGATTATCGGTGGTGATGGTTGGGCTAACGATATCGGTTACGGCGGTATTGACCACGTTCTTGCTCAAAACAAAAACGTTAACGTTCTTGTTCTTGATACAGAAGTTTACTCAAATACTGGTGGTCAAGCTTCTAAATCAACTCCAACCGGTGCAGTTGCTAAATTCGCTACAGGCGGTAAACAAACATACAAGAAAAACATGGGCTTGATGAGCATGTCTTATGGTTATGTATATGTAGCATCAGTAGCTTTAGGTGCAGATAGAGCTCAAACTCTAAAAGCATTCCAAGAAGCTGAAAGCTACAACGGACCATCAATCATCTTCGCTTATGCTCCATGTATCGCACACGGTATCGATATGAGCAAAACTCAAACTGAACAAAAACGTGCAGTAGAAGCAGGATACTTCCCATTATACAGATACAACCCTGCTAACCCTGAACAACCGTTCACTTGGGACGCTAAAGATCCAAAAGGCAGCTACCAAGACTTCATCAGATCAGAAGGTCGTTATAAATCACTTATGAAGACTAACCCTGAACATGCTGAAGCTCTATACGAAAAAGCTGAAAGCGATGCTGCTAAACGTATGAACGTTTACAAAGCAGTTGGCGAATTGATGAAGTAGTTAATACTTTAGATAAAACGCTTGAAAAGAGGTATCGGAAACGGTACCTCTTTTTTATTAACAAAGTCAGCGTGGCAACACCGACTTTACTTGAAACAGTTGAAAATCCTGATAATGCAGGAATTTATTACATATCATTTAATTTAGAAATTTCAGATGAAATATTTTGATATTGGTCACGAAGTTCTGCCATGCGAGATTGCAAACGTTCTAGTTTCTCTCTATCAGTTTGTAATTTTTCTCTTGAACGGACTAGTTTTTCTTGTTCAAGACTTATTTCGGATTGCTCTTTATTTATATTGTCATTTTGACTTGAAATATCAGATTCGACACTGGAAATTTTATCTTCAACAGAATTTTGAGATGACTCATTTTTAGCCAATGAATTATCTAAATCATCACGTTTGTCCCGCATCTTATCAACAATATCACTTGCGGTACTATTTGATTTAAAAGCGAATCGCGAATAAGGATTTGAAAAACTATATACAGGAATAATTCTCATATTGTAGAACCTAAAAATTTTTGCTACACAATATAATAAATCAGAATAATTATTTTTTTGCTAGTTCATTTGATCGTAAACTCTACGAACTTCTTTAATATCCTGCCACATCAACCATTTTGGAGAACCTTTTTCTCTTGAATCATTTCGAAGCAAATATGACGGGTGAAAAATTGGCATCATTTTTGAAAAATTCGGACCTTCAAACCATTTTCCACGTAATTTTGTAATACCTAATTTTGTATCAATAAAAGAATTAACGGCAACTCTACCACAAAGTAAAATTATACGAGGTTTTAATATTTCAACCTGAGCATCTAAAAACTCTCGGCAAGCTGCTTTTTCATCAGGTAATGGGTCACGATTTTCTGGCGGACGACATTTTAGAGTATTACAAATATAAATATCTTTTTG
>JBNMKP010000166.1:0-4217 GCA_050874405.1 bacterium | reverse complement strand
CGTAAAGAACTTATTTCCTTATTCCCTTATTCCCTTATTGCCCTCAAGGTCCGCCTTTGTTGGTACATAACTACGTACGTAGCCCCTTAATACATTTATTATACAAGTTTCACCATGGTTGGTAGCGAAACTACATACGTAGTATCTTGACGGATTTTAACATCGTATGGTATAATAGATTTGTTAATTTCAAAAGCCAAAAATTTTAGCCAAAAGAGATATTGGATTTGTCAGAAAGGAAATTATGACATCAAGTGTTCCATACTCTTTTGTCCCAGGGACTAAAGCAAAGGCCGAAGAGGTCAATGCAAATTTCATCGCTCTATTAGATAAAATCGAAAATTCTAATATCAAAATTGATGACCTTACGTTAAGCAAAATGAAAACCGATTTGTCTAATATAAATGATAGCGGTAAAAAGTATTTATCTGACGAAATGGACGGGAAGTGGACAAGTGCAGAAGTTACTTTGTTTGAAAAACTTACACCGTCTGAAAAATACACACAAACTTTTGATTTGTCAGAAGCATTGCCAAATGATGGAAAAATCTACGAAATTCTTTTAACGGGAATGATTAGAACAAGCCTTACAATGAATAGTATTTTCGGAATGTGTGCAACAACTTCATTATGTAGTTCAACCCATTTATGCAGAGCTGTAACCAGAGTTAACGGGGTTAGTGGCGTGGCATCGTGCGGTGTAATTCTGCCAATCGGTACGGATAGAGAAATTACGATCTTTTCAGGCGGAGAATCAACTGCTCCTGCCGCTCCAAACAGTTGTAGTTTCAAAATTTCTGCGTATAGAAGAGTTAAGTAAAAGAAAGGAGTTTTATAAAATGTATTATATTTTTGTAGAAAATGAAAACCTTAATGGTTGCGGAAGGTGTAAATGTTCTGATAACGGAATTTTAAATATTGAAGTTGATAAAAATGTTTTTGAAGATTATAAAGCAGAACCTTTAAAATTCATTTTTAAAGATAACAAAATTATTGAAAATCCTGATTTTGAGGATTTGAAACAGAAAATTCAAAATCAACAAATGAAAGAAAACCTAAAACAAGAATTGGACGAACTAGATAAAAAAAGAATTCGTGCAATCTGTGAAAATGAAGTTAAGGACAATTCTAGCGGTCAAACTTGGCTTGAATTTTACAATAAAAAAATTCAAGAACTCAGAGGTCGGTTGAACTACCTTAACTAGCAGTTATGCAAAATAATCTGCCATTTGTGATTGGATATCATTATTTATTTTTTGAGCTGCGATTCTAGAGGTTAACGGTGAATATGTTTGATTGAGCATAAGTTCGTTATCAATTTTATTAAAAGCAGAGATTTCCATTATGCTTTTCCCAGGAATAACATAAGAATCACCCTCCGGTCCGAATTTAAATTCATCTGTTACAAAGAAATCTTTATCTTCCATATTAACAATTTTTCTTGTCAATTTTGCAAGATAACTAAACAGTGGAATTGTTTTCTTTTCCGGAACAACCTCAACTTGATTTAGATACAATTTAGGAACACTGAATTCACTATCACCGGTTTGTGTAAGCAAATGGACAAAAGTTCTATTTGGTTCGAATTCATAAATTCGTCCTAAACCACATTTTTTTAGGACATTCCTATATTCCGTCAAGTCTTTATTATCGTAATTGTCAGTAAGGTTAGCAAGGAGCATGTTTGTTCTGATTGGATAGTAACCATCACTCTCTTGTGAGAGAAAAGCACCGCCCATATTTTGCAAACCTGTAAAATTTATTCTATTATCCATAAAAATTGGAGCCTCCGTAATTTTTAAAACACATAAAAAAAAATTTTGTCATTTTTTTGATATAATTTTAGTAACAATAGGAGAAATAAATATGACAGAAATAAGAGAAGAATTTATAAATCAAGCAAAACATTTAGCAAGAAATGCGGAAGTTTTGCCAGGCGGAATTGAAGAACTCGCAGCGAAATTACAACATTCAGCAGACACAAATACTCCATTAAGAGTTAAACTCGGAATGGATCCGACAAGACCTGACTTACACCTTGGACACACGGTTGTAATGAGAAAGTTAAAAGAATTTCAAGCTTTGGGTCACAAAATTGTTTTAATCGTCGGTGGTGCAACTGCTATGGTTGGTGACCCATCAGGTAAATCTGAAACAAGACCTGCTTTAACTAAAGAACAGGTTGAAGAAAATGCTAAATCCTATTTTGACCAAATGTCAAAGGTTTTAGACGTAACAAATGCAGAAGTTACAAACAATGCAGATTGGTTACACAAAATGAGCTTTACTGAGCTTTTGAAATTGTCGGCTCAAGTTACTGTAGCTCAAATGATGACAAGAGATGATTTCGCTAAACGATATGCTGACGGTAGACCAATTTCAATTCACGAATTTTTCTACCCGTTAATGCAAGCCTACGATTCTGTAGCTATTGATGCAGATATCGAATTAGGTGGTACTGACCAAAGATTTAACACTCTTTTAGGTCGTGATATCCAATCAGCTTATGGTAAAAAATATCCGCAATTGGTTGTCTTGTTACCGCTTCTTGAAGGCACAGACGGTGTTGTTAAGATGTCTAAAACATATCCTGAACACTGTATTTCACTAACTGACAGTGCAAAAGATATGTTCGGCAAATTGATGAGTATCCCAGACAATATGATTACTCGTTATTTCAGCTTGCTAACTGATGCAACTAAGGAAGAATTGGAAACTTATGACAAACAAATTGCGGACGGTTCAATAAACCCTAGAAACATCAAAATGAAATTAGCTCACCAAATCACCGCAGAATACCACGGTAAAGAGGGAGCAGATAAAGCTCAAGAAGAGTTTATCAATGTAGTTTCAAATAAAGGAATTCCGGAAGATATTCAAGAAGTTAAAGTTGAACAAGGCAAAAACATCTTGGATTTAATCACAGAGTTGAAATTCACTGCAAGCCGTGGAGAAGCTAAAAGACTAATCCAAGGTGGCGGTGTGAAAATTGATGGCGAAAAAATTACTGACATGGCTTATACAATTTCGTTTGACGACAGTGTAGTATTACAAGCAGGAAAACGTAAGTTTGCCAAGTTAGTAAAATAATTCACAAGGTTGAAATTATGCTATCAACAATCAAACGTGGAATTTCAAAAGTCAAAGAAGACATTAATGTAATTTATGAAAACGATCCGGCAGCAAAGAATTTGTTAGAAGTAATTCTTTGCTACCCAGGGTTGCATGCTCTGATTGCCTATAGATTTGCTCACCGTTTGTACAAATGGAACATTCCACTAATTCCGAGAATGATATCATATTTGACAAGAATTATCACAGGTATTGAAATTCACCCAGCCGCAAAAATCGGACGAAGATTTTTTATTGACCATGGCGATGGGGTTGTAATAGGCGAAACAACTGTAATTGGTGACGATGTTTTGATTTATCAACAAGTAACACTAGGTGGAACGGGTAAAGAAAACGGCAAACGCCACCCGACTCTTGGAAACAAAGTCATTGTTGGTGCAGGGGCAAAAGTTCTGGGCAACATTACTATCGGTGACAACGTCAGAATTGGTGCAGGTTCAGTCGTTATAGAAGATGTTCCTCCGCACTCAACAGTTGTCGGAGTTCCGGGGAGAATTGCTCACCGTGCAATGATTGATGAACAAGGAAACTTAATGCACAACAGAATTCCAGACCCGATAAAATGTGAAATAAATCAACTCAAAGCAGAGATTGAATTATTAAAAGAAAAATCAGACAAATAAAAAAGCATTCGGTTATTGAATGCTTTTTTACTCTCAATTTAACGATTAAACTTATTTCAAAGCAAAAGTCATATCAGCTTCTACACAAGTTTTTCCGTCAACTCTTCCTATACCGTGAGCTTTACAGATAGGGCCTTTAACTTTAGTAAGTTCAACTTCCATTTCAAATCTATCCCCAGGTCTAACGATATTTTTAAATCTTACACCGTCAACTCCTGCATATAATGTCAGTTTTCCTGCGAATTCAGGCATTGTCATCAAAATTGGAGCTGAACATTGAGCCATTGCTTCAAGTTGTAAAACCCCTGGCATAATTGGATTTCCTGGGAAGTGACCTTGGAAAAATTGTTCATTCATTGTTAAATTTTTATATCCTTTTGCATATTTTCCCGGAACGCATTCTGTAATTCTATCAACTAGCAAAAACGGAAATCTGTGAGGAATCATTTCCATAATCTGCAT
>JBNMKP010000165.1:0-4272 GCA_050874405.1 bacterium | reverse complement strand
AGAGTGTTTGTTTCTTCTTTTGTTGCTCCACGTGGGTGTTTACCTATCAAGTGCGGCATTCCGTATTTTTCTGTGAATACAACCCAAAACTTCATTCCACCTTTTTTGAAGGTTACGTTCCAAAATACACGTGACAAAGTTCTTTCACCGTATGGGTTATTGTAACTCGGATTATTTTGAGCAAGAAGAAATTTTTTATTCGGTAATAATTCACCGTAGTAATTTTCTTTTGTTCTGAATTTGAGATTGTTATCATCATCAAAACAAAACCATTCAGGAGGTTTGGCAATAATTTTTGTCGGCAAAATATATCCTGATTTATTCTTTTGCCAAATAATTTCAAGCGGCTGAAAACCATATAATGTCGCATCAAGAATATCATTTATAAGTTTGTGAATATCTAAAGATTTTAATAATTTAAAAATATTTTCGGTATTTTCATCTTTATCAATTCCACGATTTATATCCCAATCAAGCGAAAGCACACCTGCTTTTCTTGATTGAACGCAAGCAAAAACGTGAGGATCGCACATTAGTTCCTTATAAATTCTCATATCCTTGCCTTGTTTTCTGAGAACAATATCAGGATCAGGCAGAATGTTTGCTAAAGAATAAAAATTTAATGCACGTTTTCGAGTTGCAATTTCTTCGGTTAAATTCTTTTTAGAATTAGCTTTTTTCAATACAGTTTCCTCCACGATTAAGCTCCTGTATTTTTTTCGAATTTGCTCAACATATCTACACCACCGACTTTATAAATATTTTCAAGAACATCAATCTCAAAAATTTCAACACCATCAACAACCAATTTTGCATAAGTTACTGACATTGTTGTTTCATATTCAGCATTTTCGTGAGGTTTAATATTCCCTAACGGAAATTCTTTAAAAGTTCCAATCAAAAAGGCTGTTGCCGGAACTTCCTTTGTTCTTCCTGTTCCGTTATATGTTTCTAAATTTGCTCTAACCTGTATCATTGTTGCTAGAAAGGGATTTGAACAAATTGACATTACAGCAGGATAAAGAGCGTTCCATTTGATTTTAGATTCAAGTTTATCTATACCTGCAAAAAATTCAGCAGAGCCAATCATTCCAAGAGCTTTGTGTTCAGCCATCTTGTGTTTTATCTGTGGAAGTTGAACTTCTTCGGCTCGTCCCAAAAGATTTATTCCGTTCATGTAAACATTTGCGTTTGTTAATTTATTAATTTCTATTTTAGACATATAATTTCCTTAAATTCTTTTGAACATTCCACATTCCTTAACTTCAATTTCTGAATAATGCAGAAAGACATACTCTTTATTCAGAGCTTGGAAAAGAGGACAACGATACAAATTCTGACAGTTGAAACAAACATCATTTGTCGTTGTATGAGTTTCTATTGCTCCGTCATTATTTACTAAGCAGTACATTAAGAAGCTCCCAATGATTTGAGTAATTCGATGTTTATAAATGACTCAAACGTAATGCGTTCAGC
Organism: bacterium; assembly: GCA_050874405.1. Classification (GTDB taxonomy): domain Bacteria; phylum Cyanobacteriota; class Vampirovibrionia; order Gastranaerophilales; family Gastranaerophilaceae; genus Zag111. The sequence continues at coordinate 2,796 of JBNMKP010000165.1, read as the reverse complement.
AGGAGTCGGAGGCATAAATTCAATATCAAAAGTCAAATGTCCGTTTGCAATTTCAGTTGTAGGGTTCTTTTCGCTATTAAAAGAGCATTTACCATCAATCAATGCTCCACGACCAATAAGAGTTCGGATAAATTGATTAACCGTTTCGCAAATAGAATCAATTAAGCCGTTATCTATTGGAAAATCAATAAATTGCAACATTGCATATTCAACTGACTCATGCAAAATATCTGCCGTACGTCTTACGTTAATAAAATTTGTCGGATGAGTTGAACTTGGATAAGCAGCAGTTCTATTGCCCCAAGTCCTTAACCCTGAACCGTAGGAATTGAAAACAGTTACAACTCCGGCTTCGTTTAATGTATTAACCTCACTTGTAGGGTCATTAATCATTGAAGTTAATTGTCTTTCAACTCCGACAATTCCTTGAATTTCTGTATTTGATGGCGACCAATGATAACCTTTTTCAACATCTTTTGCTGCGATTACTCCTGCAAGTCTTTGTGAATAAGGTTGTAATTTTATTGAATCCGTTGTGGAATCATACACTTTTAAATGAGGATAACAAAGGATTATACGTTCAGATGAAGTATTAAAATTAATTGTTCCTTGTGGACCACGACCTTTTATTACATCTTGAACTGTAGCACCAACAGGAGCATCAACGATTCCCATCGCTCTGATTTTATTGCAGATTGTATTTATTTCTGTAACAACGGCAGTATCTTCACAAAATACCGGAGCAATAATTGTTTTAGGATAATAGCCAAATAAAGAATAACAATCTTCAAATGCTTTTAATCCAGTACGTTTACCTGTTGCTGCATCAATTCCACCGTTTATATCTCCAATTTTTACAGCTTCTACATTTTCGTGTTTTTCAGGGTCATAAACATTGATTACGATTGCAATACCTGCTCCTTGGTCAAAGAAAGCTTCCAATGCTTGAGGAATTGTAAAACCTGCTTTATGATTTCCAAAATATCTGACAGCTTCGGTTTCACTCAAAATCAAAGTTGGAGTATTTACTGTTCTATATTGTTCTTCTACATCTTCAATCGGTGCAGTTCCAACAATTCCGACAACAGCAGTTTTTACTGTCGAAATTGTTCTTGCACCTTTTGTTATCTCAATGGTTTCAACACCATGTAAAAAGGATGCGGGCATATTTTCTCCTTGGGGGTAAATTTAATTTAAAAATCTTGTATGTTAGTTGTAGTTAGAGTGAAATTTATTCCGTATTGCCAAATTCCACCGTTTTCAGAAATAAAAAAATCTTTGTTAGGCATTAGTTTTGAGCAAGAATCAGGTTTAAACCCTGTTAAAACGGATTTTACTTTGTCTATAAATTCGTACGCAACTTCATTTCCTCGTAAGTTTCTGGTGACAACAGTTATAGAAAATTCTTTTTTGTTTTCTTGAGAAATAAAACTAATTGCATTTGATTGCGAATAATTGCTCCCCTGATAATGTACAAGCAAAGCTCCAACGGGATGAAGTAAAATAAATTCAGATGGTTTATCCGGGAAACCCTCGACTAAAACTTCAGGGAAATTTTGTTTTAATTTTGCAATAATAGAATTTTCAATCTCTCTAATATTCATTCAATTTCTGTTTTCCAAATAATTTGTCTAGAATATTTTTATTTGTTTTGTATTCTTCAGCGTTAAATCCTGAACTTTCAAGTGTATCATTTTCGGATTGCAAAGTTATTACACCTTTTTGAATATCTCTCAGGGTTGAAATTGCATTTTTGTATGCAGTTTCAATAACTTCCGGCATTTCATTTCTCATTCTGCGAGAATACAAACGATAGATACTTAAATCTATTGCAAGAATACGAAGTAAAGGAAAGCGGCTCGCCGGCAGAGGCTGAAGAGTGCGTTCAGCACTCGTAACGCCGTTTAACGCCGGCGAACAAGAAAGAGTATCTAAGGGCAGAGAGTATCTACCACGAAGATACCCATCGATGAGCGTAGAAGAGTAAAGGATAGCTTCAAGAGCAACAACACGATTGACTTCTTCTTGCCCATCATCAGAAGTGAGCTGGATAAGAGTAGGGGTAGAGGTTTGAGTTTCTATATCTTCAATCGTGCAATAATCCATAATTATCTTCCTATCAGAATTCTAATATCTTGCCCAACGGTTCCGTTATCTAATGCATAGCCGTTCACAATAGTTGAACCGTCTGCTTTAACGGCTTTACCGTTATCATCAGATGCAATAGCATCACCAACCGAAACTGTTCCACCTGCTTCTACAAGCAAAATCCCAAATAATGCAACAGGTGCAAGTTGACCTTTTTCAGTCGGAACATCTGAAACTCCAAGAGCTTTTGCTCCTGATTTACAGTAATTGCCGTCAAATCCAATAAAACGATGTTGTTCAACATCTGTTGCCGTCTTTACAGAATCAATCAAAAGAGGTTTATATAACTTATTTGCCATCAGTTCCTCCTTGAGTGTTATCCGTAGATTCGGTTTTGGTTTGAGGTTTTGTTTCAGTTTTTTGAGTTTGTGTTTTTGCCTGAGCTTTTGCTTTTGGTTCTCTTACAAGTTCGACAAAATCTGAAAGTTTTGCTGCTTGTTCAGGAGTAAGTTCAATAGTTGAACCTTCTTTATGCAAACTTCCTTTGTGCATAATTGATGTATGTTTAATTTTGTATTTACTCATCAACATCTCCTTTATCTTTTGCAGAATCATAACTTGGGTCATTAACACCTGAAATTAAATATCCTGCTTCCGCACCGACTAAAAACGGAGTGTAAATATCTGTTGCTCTAATATATTTGACTT
>JBNMKP010000164.1:0-4278 GCA_050874405.1 bacterium | reverse complement strand
GCTTCTGCATCAACTATGATATAAGAAAAAGTTTCTTTTAACGTATTGAATAATCTTGTGATTTGTTTTGGTTGAATATTGTCTGCTTGTTTAAAATATGGAGGATCAGCCAAAACGTATAAACTCGTATTTTTGTATCTTTCAAGAGTACTTAGCAAAAATGTTTCATTGATTTTATCCAAGTTTTCTAACATGTACGAAATGTTGAATGATGGTTTTAAATCCAAAAATGTCGTGATATCACCCATTTGGAAATTTAAATCAATAAGTGCAATATTTTCTTTTGTGATTTTTGCAAGTTCAAGAGCTAAATTTGTTGCAAGTGATGTCTTTCCTATTCCACCTTTGTTTGAAAATACAGAAATAATTTTGCATTTGTTTTTCTTTATAGGTTCATTCATTTCCGTAACAAGTTTTTTTATAGCTTCAAAAAATTCATTTTTTATAATTGGAACAGGTACAAATTCTTTTGCTCCAGATCTCATAACTTCAATAATAAGTTCAACAGATGGATTATCTGATAGAGCCAAAACTTTGCAGTTTTTACATTCTTTTGTTACTTGTAAAATTAAATCTAATTTTTCTCTTTTGTTTGTTGATAAATCCACAATAAGTAAAGATTTACCTTTAATTGAAGAAAGGATATTAAAAATATCAGAATAGTTGTTGTAATCTTCAATAGTTTCAAGATTGTCAAACTCACTAACAAAAAGTTTAAGAACCTCTTTTGTTGAAAATTCATCTGAAATTATAACTGTTGAAATTTTATCCATTACACAATACCCTTTTCTATATTGAGTATAACATATTCCTTTAGAGTGTGCAATTTATGAAACTACAAAAATAAAAAGCCCCATATAGACGGATTTTGTTACCTGCTTGATCTCGCAGGTGGGTGAGAACCTAGACTAATCCGTTTCCCGCTGGCGATATTGCTATCGGCGGGTCTACTTCAGCGTCTTGAGAGTTAACTCTCCCTATTTATGTAAATGTAGGAACAAAATTAACGTCTATACAGAGCTTACCTAATTCTAACATGTTTTAAATTCTTTTGCAAATTATTCTTTTAGGCTATTTAGAATTTTCTGCTAAAACACTTTGGATATATTTTTCAGCTGCATCTGCTTCTGCTAATGCTGAATCAAGAGCACTTGTATCTAGAGATGTTTTTTTTACCTTGCTAACCGGAGATGGAACGTAAGTTCTTACTGGTTCTATTTCTTTTCCTGAATTGTTTTTATCTTTGCCATCTGTTGATGTTTCGGTTGTCGTTTTTGTTGTAGTAGTTGTTGTTGAATCTTTTCCTTGTTCAGCTTGGTTATTATTAGTATTTTTAGCTGAATTTTTATCTGCTTCACCATTTACAGGTGCATTTGTGTCTGTTTTGTTTGTTTCAGTTGTAGAATTTGTACTACTATTTGTTGTGTTATTTACATCTTTATTTGAAGAGGATTCATCTTTTGTCGTAGATTTGTTATCTTCTGATTTTGCAGTGTTATTTGCATCTGTTTGTTGTGATTTATCTACATTACTGTTTGCATTTGTAGTATTTGCTGAACTATTTGTTTCTGCTGAATTTTCGGCATTGTTATTTGTATTATTTTGAGTTTTGTTTGCTTCTGCTTCAAGAGCTGCTTTCTTGATTAAATTTGTATCACTTTTTATATCGTTTGGATTAATTGGTTTTTGTTCTTGAGTTGCAGAAGTTTGCTGTGCATTATTTTTATTTTCAGTTTCTTTTTCCGGTTCTTTGTCTTCATCTAAAACAGATTTTGTTGGTTTCCCGAAAATTGCATCACTTCCTTTAGTCGCAATTTTTGCAATTAAAGGAGATAGTAAGAACATTGGAATGATAAATCTTATTGGATAACCTGCGACATTTTTAGCTTGGAATCCTAGTTTTCTTAACCAGTTCAAGTTCTTTGCATCTTTTGACATATAAACAGCTTTTTGTTCAAGGCCTACAGTCAAAATTCTTGCAGCTTTTTTAAGAAGTCTATAGATTGGATTTTTTACTCCAGCCATAAGTTGTCTATCCAAAACTTTTGATCTTAATTTGTATTCTTTTTTGCTGAACATTTTGTTTTTTGCATCAAAGTTGAATTTCTTTAATAATGCTCGGTAATTATTTCTTTGGGCTTCTGTCATTCCTAAGTATTTCAAACCACCGGCTTTGTGCATAGCCCAAATACCCAAAGGCATTGCCAAGAAGTAAGAGAAGTCATTTACAAATCTTTCAATAAATGTCTTTCCTTTTTCTCCTTTAGGTGCATGAATTGTATTGATAATCATATCGGCAAAAATCATTGCCTGCATTGCTACAGCCACTTTACCTCCGGAAAATCTGTTTGTTGTTCCCTCTGTGAAGAATGCAAATGATTTTCCGACCATTTTACCAAATTTTGTTTTAGCTCCAGTTTTTAAAGATACTTCAAATTTATTGATTAATTCATTTATACCAACAGTACGTCCGAATAAATGGGTATATGCTTTACCCATTTTACCATCTTTATTCCAGATAACTATTTTCAGTTTTCTATCGCCGTTTTTTAGAGCATTTAGAATATCATTCATGTGCTCAAGAGCATAAGCATCGTCCCTGATAATTTTTCCAAAGTTTGCAACAGATTTAAAACCTAAACCTTTTGTTATTTTGAGTTCTTGAAGTCTAAGTTCTTTTAATTGCTCAACTAGTTGGCTATCTGTTTTTTTAGCAAGTTTATTAAGTTCTTTTTGACTTAAAGGTCCTCCATTTAAATCACTTAATAATTGTTTTGTTTTTTCAAGTTTTTTATTTCTTGGTAATGCTTTTAATTTAGCTTCAAGTTGTTGTGCTGGTTCGTTGAAATAATTGAGTTCAAGTTCTTGAATTCTTGCTTGTTTTGTTCCTGATGGAAGCTTTTCAATTTGTTCAATAGTAGCTTTATCAATTCCGTATTGCTTTAATTCAACAGCTTGTTCGCCTGGTTTGATGAATTCTTCGAAAATTTGTTTTGTATCCATTTCCAAAGTTCCGTTTTGACCTCCGGCAGGACCAATAACCAATTTACATTCTGGTTTTGTTTTATGGTTTCTCAAAGAATATAACAATCTGTTTTTAGGATTAGAGGTAACTTTATCCATGTATTTTGCTACAGAATCGTACTTATCTCCGACCCAAGTCGCAAATGATGATTTCCCAACACTGCTATTTGTAACTTTGTTGGATAATTTGTCTGCAGCTCCGGTTACTTTACCTAAAAGACTTGATTCATAAGTAGGGGTGTCACAAGCCTTACCAAATCTGTCCATGCCTTGCGCAATTCCATACCAAACACCTGCTGCTACAGGTAATGTATATGGACTTTGCCCCATATCAGAATTGTTCAATGGATTAGCTTCTGCAGCTTTGTTTTTGATTTCTGCAGAGGGTTGTTGCTTATTTACTTCTTCTAATGCCACAGTTTCTGGATTATGTGTTTCTGCTGCTTGGTTTTGTTGTTGATTATTTTGTTTGAAGTAAATCGGTTTATTATTCTGTAAACTCGGTATATTTAACCCATTAATTTGTTCCGGCATGAATATATTTTCCTTTTCCCTACAAATATATAAAAACATTTTATCCCTGAAAGTTGCCAAATAATTTAATATTTACACTTATTGTTACGAAATGTAACAGATTAAACAAAAACTGAAATTGGAGAAGTTGTATATACTTTATATATACATAAGAGATAAATAAACAAGAGAGGCTTAAAGATGGCAGTTGCAAATTTAAAAAAGATTGACAAAAAATTAAAAGACATTTACAAAGATCAAGTTACAACAACAGTTGCAGTTGCTCCAGAACCATTTGTAGACAAGTCCGAATTATTATTTCAGCAAATGAATTTTATTGCTGCATATAACAAGCAAATGTTACACATTGCATAAAAAGTTTTATTCTATATTTTAACTCCAATTTAATTTTTCCCCTACAAAATTTTTTCCCTGATTTCTTCGAAGTCAGGGCTTTTTTTATGTTGAAAAATTTTTAATCCCAACGACAAATGACTTTATTCCTGTTAGTAATGACATGATTTTGAATACAAAAGCTGGAGGCGGTTTATTATCGCCTCCAGCTTTCAAAACAATTAAATAAAAATTATTTTACTATTTTATAGCTTTTTCTGCTCTATATAATGAAGTTTCTTTTCCTAAAATATCAAGGATTCCAACCATATCAGCCCCGAAAGTTCTCCCTGTGATAGCTGCTCTGATTGCCCACATTGTAACTTTAGGTTTAACGCCTTTTTCTTT
>JBNMKP010000163.1:0-4283 GCA_050874405.1 bacterium | reverse complement strand
GTCTTACCCTGTTTAATAACAATTTGTAAGATTTGATTTCTTCTTTTGCTTCCAAAAGACCGATAATTCTATCTGCATCACGAACTGCTGACATTTCAGGTGTTGTAACAACTATAGCTTCACTAGCTCCTGCTACTGCATTTTGGAAACCTTGTTCAATACCTGCAGGACAGTCAACCAAGATAAAATCAAAATCTTTTTTCAACTGTTCACAAATGTCTTTCAATTCTTCTTCTTTAACAGCGGTCTTATCTCTTGTTTGAGCTGCTGCTAACAAGCATAAGTTAGGATTTTTCTTATCTTTAACAAGGGCTTGTTTCAATTTGCAACGCTTTTCAACAACATCTACGATTGTATATACAATTCTATTTTCCAAACCAAGCAACAAATCAAGATTTCTAAGACCCAAGTCTGTATCAATCATAACAACTTTGTTACCTGCTCTGGCTAGAGCTGTACCGATGTTAGCGTTTGTTGTTGTTTTACCAACTCCGCCTTTTCCGGACGTAATTACGATTACTCTACCAGTCATTTATATCTCCTTAATTTTCTTCATGTATCTTTCTTATTACGATGCTTCCTTTGTATGTGAAAGCTTCTTCCGGTGTATATTCACAAGATTTTTGAATATATGGAAGATTTACTGTGTCAGGTCTTCTTGCAAAAACTTCACCAATTCTGATTTGAACAGGGTTTAATTTCAATGCTCTGATTTTTGCATAATTGTTACCCTCAGAACCGGCATGAGCAATTCCGCCTAAAATACCCCAAACTGTAATATCCCCTTTGGCAATAATTTCAGCTCCAGGGTTTACATCACCAATTACAAGAATATTTCCATCAGATGAGATGCTTTGTCCTGAACGAACAGTTTTTCTCAAATATAATGTAGGAAGTGATTCCGGTTCATTTTTCAATGCCGAAATTTCTTCATCGTTTTCTTCTTTAACTTCTTGAGCTTCAACATTTGCAGCAATTGATTCGTTGTGATGAATAATTGGTGTAATTTCTTTTTCATCAGTTTCAACTTTTGATTCAGCTGTTGAAGTTTCTTCTTCTCCAAAAATATTATCTAAAGCTTGTGAAACTTCTCTTGTTGGAGCTTCGTCAGAATTTGTTTCTTCGTTGTTATCTTCTTCCGACTTTTCTTCTTTGCTTTCAAAATTAGGAGCTTCAATAGCATTAGTAAATTCTGAAATTCTAATATCTAAAGCTGTTGCAGATTCAAGAGTTTTGGTTGAACTTGTGCTGATAAATGCCAACTGTGATTCCATTAACTCAACAAGGGCTTTAATACTTGTCAATTCTGCTTCTGTCAAATCAACAGCGCCTAATTTCATACAAATATGTTTCCCTTTTGATTCAGGCATGTCCAAAATTCTTGAAAGTTCATAAATAATTTCTGAGGTTTTCTTTGCAGTTGTTAAATCTACAATGAAACCATTTTCGATATATCCCTTATCCATTTTTTCCTTTCCAAAATTCGGTTACATGGATAAAGTACACGAAACAATTATAGACTTCAAGAAATTATTTACTTTTGTTATTAAATATTAAATTAAGCCAAATAACTTTTTACAGTTGTATTATAAATATTCTTGATAGAGTTTGCATAAGTTGAACCTTCGCAGTAAATTTTTCCGATTGAATCAATATTATTCATATCAGCTTTTTTTACTGATGCATATTTTTCAGGGTATTTTGCAATGTTTTTGATTGCAGCTTCTAATCCTTTTTCTGGTGTTGAAAAATATCCAAAACCTTTTGAACTTTTCCCTAAATCCCCTGCAGCTCGATAACCCATAAAGTTGTTATGTTTTGCAAGGTTACTTGTGCCAAAACCTGATTCTTGACCAATTATTGAAACAACAAGAGCAATATCAACACCATATTTTTCGCAAAGAGCTGTGATAACACCCTCTTTACCTTTAAGGTTCCCTTTTAATAAACCAGATTTAATTTTTGACGCTGTTGTATATTTTTCTATGCCATAATTATTTGAAACCCCTTGAGATTCAACTTTGAAACTTGGGAATGCAAATGTTGGCATTTGGAATGTCGGGAATACCGGCATTGTTGGTAAAGTTCCAATCCCCATAGCAAACGGATTTGTGTAAACACTAGGAGTGACATTTGAGAAATTAAATGTTGGAACAGTGAAAATTGAACTGCCCATAAATGGATTTGACATAGGAGATGTAGCAGCTGCTAAACCAGAAAAGAAATCTAATCTAGGATTAACAGACATTAAACCCATTGCAAATGGATTTGAGATATAATTTAAATTTTGTTGAAATGATGCTACAAACATCTTTATCCCCTTAATGTCCCCTGTATTTATATAAAGGTAAAATGTATATAATAATTGCATATTTTTCTTTGATTTGTTAACAAATATTAATGATTTTTACAAACTGGTTATTTGAATAGATTATGTTTATTATATATTTATAATAGGCGAAGGGTAGATATTGGAATGTTTAACGAAACAAAAACACACGAAATTACAGTCGATGTCGTTATTTTGACGATTAAAAACAATGCAATTCAAGTATTGCTTGTAAAACGTACAACCGAACCGTTCAAAGGTAAGTGGGCAATCCCTGGAGGATATGTAAGATTATCTGAAAATCTTGATGAAGCTGCTTTGAGAGTTTTGAAAGAAAAAACAGATGTTGATAACATTTATCTTGAACAACTTTATACTTTCGGTGACCCGTTAAGACACCCTAATGCTCGTGTTATTACTTGTGCATATTTTGCTTTAGTTAGATCTGAAGATATCAAAATTGTTTCTACCCCTGAACTTGGTTGGCACAAAGTTAGCGATTTACCTGCTTTAGCTTATGACCACAAAGAAATTATTCAGTACTCTCTAAAAAGAACAAGAGAAAGACTTGAACTTTGTCCTGTTGCATATCAGCTTTTGCCTGAAAAATTCACACTTACTGAAATGCAAAAGGCTTACGAACTTATTATGGAGAAAAAACTGGATAAACGTAATTTTAGAAAGAAAGCACTTGCAACAGATGGTTTGATTGAGTTAGAAGAATATACAAAATCATCTTCAAAACGTCCGGCAAGGCTATATACTTTTGAGAATATTAAGTTAAACTCAAAAAGGGCACATTTTATTAAAAAGGAGAAAACTAAGTAATGGCTAATATAATATGGGCAATTGAAACAGTATCAGCAATACTTTTAACAATTCTAATTTTGCTTCACTCTCCAAAAGGTGATGGCATTGGCGGAATTGGAGGAGCTTCTCATGTTTTCGCTTCTCAAAAAAGTGCTGAAAAAGGATTGAACAAAGTTACAGGAATTGTTTGTGCGATATTCATCGTTTGTACATTCTTGCTTGGCTTTGGATTTGTTAAGTAATTAATTAAATTAGAAATTTGGAAAATTCCCCGCAAATCATTATTTGTAATGCGGGGTTTTTAGTATTTAAAAAGGATTTGAGAATGAATATTTTAGTAACCGGAGCTTCAAAAGGTATAGGAAAAGCGATAGCTGAAAAACTTTCAGGACTTGGTAAAATTTATGTCACTGCAAGAAACGAAGAAGCTTTGAAACAAATTAAATGCGACGGATATTTTGTTTGTGATTTAGCAGATAAAAATAGTTTGATTGAGCTTGGTAATTATATTGAAGAAAAAGAAATTGATGTTCTTGTTAATAATGCCGGTGAATACATTTATTCTCCACTTGCAGATACTAAAATTGATGAACTATCTCATATTATCAATGTTAATTTAAAAGCGCCTATTTATTTGGCTTCTCGAGCTGTAAATCAAATGAAGAAAAATCATTTTGGGCGAATTGTAAATATTGGTTCAATTTCTGGAGTTATGGGGGAGGCAAATGCTTGCTTTTATTCAGCAACAAAAGCAGGACTTGTTGGATTTAGCAAGGCAACGGGTTTAGAACTTGCAGAATTTGGAATAACTGTCAATACGATTAACCCTGGGTGGGTTGATACTGAGCTTGGCAAATCCTCAATTGAAGATGGTGAATTTACGGAAACAGAAATTCTTGAATGTATCCCGCAAAGACGTTTTGTATCACCAGATGAAGTTGCAGCTCTTGTTAAATATTTAATATCAGATGAAGCAAAAGGGATTACTGGACAATCTATAAATTTGTGTGCCGGTTTGTCTGTTGGAATTTAATAAATCTTAATATTTGGCATTGTTTCCATCAATTTTTATATTTAGGGACATTAAAAGAAATACAATAAAAAATGTTCTGCATAATAATTATAAAATAGAAAGGATTACCCC
>JBNMKP010000162.1:0-4312 GCA_050874405.1 bacterium | reverse complement strand
TAAATGTTGAGTATAATTTGTTTACGGTTTCAGACGGTTTTTCTTTTAGATTCGGGATTAATTTAGAAAAGATTGCAACAGTTGCACTGTGGAATGGACCTCCAACTCCGCCTAACAAAATTAAAGAAAGTGACGGGATTTGATACGCATAATAATATGCATCTGAAACTAAAGATGCTCCATAATAATTTGCGATTATAATATCTCTGACAAATCCTATAAGTTTACTGACAATTGTCACGACTGCAATTATCCATGCAGCTTTTAACAAACTTGGGGCTTTATTTTCTTTAGTTGCTTCGCTACTCATCTTTTCCTACCAATTCTATGTACATTCTTAATCCTTTGTTGCTACCAGCTTCTGCCGGATAGAAAAATTTTATATTATTTAATCCTGATTTTAGATATTTTGACAAATCTATTCGATTGTATCTTTGCGCAATATCAAGACGAATTTTTTCATCATTGCCGTTTATATTTGTGTCGATATAACCGACTTTGTATTTGTTATCAACAACTAGTGTCGCTTTTTTGTCTTTTGCGTAAAAAGATTGTTCTATTCTATTTTGTTCGCTATTTGAAGATAGAATGAACGGTTGAGTTGTAAGAGAAATTCCGGTGTAATAGTGTTGAAGAATTTTATCATACGGAAGTTTTAGGGTTGTTGCCATATAACCTGCTCCGTATTGACTCATTCCAACACCGTGTCCAAATCCTCCACCGTAAGCTTTTACGTGAATTAATTCTCCACAATCATTGTATTCTTGTTCAAACACCATATTTGCACTCGGTAAAGCTTTTCCTTTGTTTGTTAAAAGTCTTCTTATAACGAGTTCTTTTTCGGCAATGTAATTCCCTTTGTCTGTTTGAATTTCAAGCTTCATAATTTTGCCGGATTCTCCACGTTGCAAAACTTTCAGACCTTTGATTAGGCCAATTGTTTCACCATGTTTAACTGCCGGAATAATAAAACCTGTATCACTTTGGTTTGCGATATTTGTTTGAATTGCGCTTTGCAATTCTTGTCTGTCCCAATCTCTTTCCCAACGGTAATAAGAAGAATTTACGTCAAATGATTTTGGTTTTGATTTGTAGAATTTTTCGGCTGCTTCATCTGAATATAACGGTTCAAATTCTTCTCTATCTGGTTGTGCTTTTAAGTACGGTTTTGGAGTTGCAGGGAATTTTTTTGTATAAGGGTCAGAAAATGCATTTTGGTAACTTTCGGAATATCCGCCTGCAGTTGATGAGTATTGGGCTAAAATTAAATCCCAATCATAAGTTGCAACAATTCCCGCCGTTTCGTCAACCGCTCTGTTTGACAAATCTCTTTCTGTATTTGCACCAAAATAAACTTGACTTGCAACAGAATCAACTACATCGTAGTTTGAATTAGCTTTTACCCTCGGGGATAAAACGTAATTTCTTGCGGCAACACTTTGAGCTTTAAGTGCTTCAAGTCCGAAACTTACGGGCATTTCGTTTGGTACAACACCTTTTAGATAATCTTCTAAATATAGAGAATTTACTATATGAAATTTCCCCTCGTGAGCAGCTGGTACAAGTTCTATTTGACCTCGATATATTGCATCTTTACCTGCACGTTTAAGATTTTGAACTCCTAAGAAACCGTAATCAGATTTAAAGATTATCGGGCCGGAAACTTTTGCAATCGCATTTCCGTCTGCTCCGGTCAATACGAATATTTTCCCAACCATTGAAATATTTATGCAGTTGTCGTTGTCGTAAGTATTTATGTAAGTTTTATTGTTGTAGACTTCAAATTCTCCAGTTCCGTAGATAGAGGCTTTATCCCATTCGTAAGTCGAAAAACTTTGAGAACCTATTCCGACACGAACGATTTTTGAATGTGGAGAATTTGTATATTGACTGGTTGTATCTCTTGCGATTTGTAATGTTGTTTGCGGAATATTTCCATAATAAGCTGCACCCATTACGGGCAAGCTGAATAACAACATATTTGCAAGTATAATTAATCCCAATCTTCTCATAAAATAATTATATGACAAAAACAAAAACTTATGTTTTTAGGCATAAGTTTTCGTTTAGTTTTGTTGTTGGTTTTAATTTTTTATTTTGCTTCTACGGTCGTTCCGTCTTTTGTATCTTTTAAGACAATTCCGCACTCATCAAAAGCAATTCTTATTTTGTCTGCAATATCCCAATTCTTTTCAGCTCGGGCTTGCTTTCTTAATTCAAGAATTTCGTCAATTGATGTGAATTCTTTATCCAAAACTTCTGATACATGTTTAACGGCATTTTGAATTTCATCATCTGATAATGAAGCTTTTTCAAACGTGAAACCTAAAGTCGTTCCGAGTTTATAAAGAATTGTGTAAGCATCTTTTTCACCTTTATTTGCTCTTGTTGCAAGGTCAAATAGAACAGCAAGTGCTTTAGATGTATTCAAATCTTCGTCCATAGCATCAACAAATGCTTTATAATCATCAGTCTTTGTAATATCAAGATTTTCATTTATCGGAGTTTGTTTTGCGTTTGTTAATCTCTTTGCTCCCGCTTGAGCTGCTGTTAGGGCTTCGTCAGAGAATTCAACAGGCATTCTGTAATGGTTTGTCAAAATGAATAATCTCAACGTATTTGCATCGTAATTTTTCAACATATCATCAATAGTCAAGAAATTACCTAAAGATTTAGACATTTTTTCTTTGTTAATTGTTACAAATCCATTGTGCAACCAGTAGTTTACAAATTTACAACCATTTGCGCATTCAGATTGTGCAATTTCGTTTTCGTGGTGAGGGAAAATTAAATCTGCTCCACCTGCGTGGATATCAATAGTTTTGCCTAAATATTTTCTACTCATTGCTGAACATTCAATATGCCACCCCGGACGTCCAACACCCCAAGGTGATTTATAACCGAATTTTTCATCTTTTTTCCATAATGCAAAATCTAGCGGATCTTCTTTTTGGTCGCCAACTTCAATTCTTGCACCACTTTCTAATTGGTCAATCGGTTGTTTTGAAAGATATCCGTATTTAGGGAATTTTTTTACTCTAAAATAAACATCTCCATTTGATTCGTAAGCATAACCTTTTTCGATTAATGTTTTAACCATAGAAATCATTTCGCCTAATGTTTTAGTTGCAAAAGGTTCAATGTCAGGTTTTAGAGTGTTCAACGCTTTCATTGAGTTTTCAAATTGTTTATACCAATATTGTGAAACTTCGGTTGGAGTTTTTCCTTCTTTGTCAGCTTTTTTTAGAATTTTATCATCAACATCTGTTACATTTCTACAATATGTAACATCATAACCCTTAAATTTTAAATATCTGTATAAAACGTCCCAAGTGATATAACATCTTGCGTGTCCAAGGTGTGCATAATCATAAACGGTTGGTCCGCAAACATACATTTTAACTTTGTTTTCTTCGATTGGTTTAAATTCTTCAATAGTATTTGTATAAGAGTTAAATAGTTTCATAATAAAATCCCTCATTTCTTGTAATTTATACTAACACAAAAGTTCTGTGAATAAATGTAAATATAAAAAATTACTTTTAGGCAATTATTGAATGAAAAAATACTTTTTATATACATATAGATAAACGGAGGCATATTATGGGCGATTTAAGAGTTGTGAATAAAGCACAACCTAGCAACAATTTTCATGTTCAAGTAAATGGAAATGTAACTATTCAAAATCATAAAGGTAATGCACCATTAAAAGACCAACAAGCAAGAACTACGGTTAAAAATGGAAAAGTTACAAATTATTATCAATGGACTGGTGGTAAGCCAACTAAAGAAGCTGTTTTGAATTTGAATTCAACAAATTATGATATTTTCAACGCATTGAGAAAAGCTGATAAAAAAGATAAAAAGGGCGAAGTTTTGACTCGTTCTGACTTAGAAGCATTGAAAAAAGACCCTGCACTTCAAAAGAAATTGGGTGTAACTGTAAGAGCTGATGCTAGTAAAGGTGTTTATACTTTGACTAAAAATGGCTCAACATTATACTTTGATTTTGACTAATTTTTTAGATAATCAAAAATTTCAAATGCCGGTTTGACTAACTGTTGAACCGGTATTTCTTCGTCCAATTCAAGTGTAATAGTCGGAATATTCCTTTCCACGCCTGCCCAAGTCCCAAAGCTCCCTGGGGTTGGATAACCGATACTTGCTTCAACAGGATAGTTAATTATTTTAGAAATTGCTTCGGCTTCTTTTTGTGCCGGGCCGTCATAATTTACAACTTTGTATGGGGCATGAAGTGTCATTACAAGGTTTGGAGAATAATTCTCAATGGTTTCAATAAGAAACTGTGTTT
>JBNMKP010000161.1:0-4319 GCA_050874405.1 bacterium | reverse complement strand
ATAATTTTTATTTTCCATATTCATCAGGGTTGAACATTCTATACTGTAGGGCTTGCATCAAATGAATTTGCGAAATATTTTCTGCTCCGTCTAAATCAGCTAAAGTTCTTGCAAGTTTCAAAATTCTGTCATATCTTCTGCCGGACAATTGATATTTCACAATCGCAATTTTTAACAATTCCTTAGACTTTTCATCAATCGGACAGTATTTTTTAATTAAATCTGACGTTAATTCAGAATTTGTTAAAATTTTCTCATTTTTATATCGTTCAATTTGAATTTGTCGAGCCTTAATTACCCTTTTACGAATTGTGGCAGAATCTTCTTCCTTTGCAGTTGAATTCAACAGTTCTTCGGGAGTTAATCTCGGAACATCAATTTGCAAATCAATTCTATCAAGCAAAGGTCCTGATAGTTTTGCAAGATATCTGCTAATTTGAAAATCTGAACATGAACACTGTTTTTCTTTATCCCCCAAATAACCGCAAGGACAAGGATTCATCGCACCAAGCAGTATAAATTTCGCAGGATATTTTATTGAATGCTTTGCCCTTGAAATTACGATTTCGCCATCTTCTAGCGGTTGTCTTAAAACTTCCAAAACTTGACGAGGGAATTCAACCATTTCATCTAAAAACAAAACCCCACGATGGGCTAAGGTAATCTCCCCAGGTTTTGGAGTTGTACCACCACCAATAACACCGTTTGCAGACGCCGTATGGTGAACAACTCTGAATGGGCGTTTGGTCATCAACGGTTCATCTTCTGTCAAAAGTCCACATATACTATAAATCTTAGTTAATTCCAAAGCTTCTGACAATTCTAATGGTGGCATAATTGACGGAAAACATTTTGCCATAAGGGTTTTTCCCGACCCCGGAGAACCAATCATCAAGATATTATGTCCACCTGCAGCAGCAATTTCTAAAGCTTTTTTAGCTTTTTGTTGACCTTTTACATCTTTAAAATCAAATAATGGTGTTTGCTCAACTTGTTCAGACAAATATTTTCTAACATCAACTGTAGTTTGAGGAATTCTTGTTTCCACAAAATGATTTACAACATCTGTCAAATGTTCAGCACCAAATATATTCACATCTTCAATTAGCGCAGCCTCTTTAGCATTAGATTTTGGAACGATAATATTTTTAATCCCAACTTCTTTTAGTCCTAAAACAAGAGGTAAAACTCCGCTTACTCCACGAATCAATCCGTCCAAAGATAATTCACCAATAAATGCATAACCATCAACATCTTCTTGTTTTAAAACTTCTTCTTCAATTAAAACCCCAACTGCAATGGGCAAATCAAAACTTGTACCGTTTTTCTTTAAATCAGCAGGAGCAAGATTTATCACAACTTTTCTTGACGGAAAAGTATAACCCGAATTTTTTATCGCTGATTTTACCCTATCACGAGCTTCATTTACAGAAGTATCGGGAAGTCCGACAATAGAAATTGCGGGCAATGAATTGACAACATCTGTTTCAACCCAAACCTCATACGCATTTAGCCCGATAACTGTTCCTGTTTTTACTCTATTAACCACATGGCTAGTATATCATGAAATTTTTTAGAATTTGTCTTTTATCAAAAATCGTGATAATATTATGAAATACAAGAGAGAGTGACAACAATGACTAAAACAATTTCTAAATTAAAAAATAATATTGAATATATTTACAAGAAAAATGAAAACACACCAAGAATTGCATTATGTCTAAATTTTTCAATTAACAATCCTGACAAAAGAGCAGGTATCTATTCTTTGATGACAAGATTGCTTTTGCAAGGGACTAAAAACTACAACACCGAAGAATTAGCTAACGAATTTGAAAAATA
Organism: bacterium; assembly: GCA_050874405.1. GTDB lineage: Bacteria > Cyanobacteriota > Vampirovibrionia > Gastranaerophilales > Gastranaerophilaceae > Zag111. Next base: position 2,477 of record JBNMKP010000161.1, on the reverse strand, counting down.
TGCAATTGATTTTTCAAGTGAATTATTACCAAATTATTTAAGATTGAGATTTGTTTGTCTAAATGAAGATTTTCCAAAAGCAATTGAATTGATGAACGAAGTCATCACAAATTCAACTTTTGACGAATTTGAAAAAGAAAGAATTAAACTAATAGGTGAAATCTCTGCAGAACTTGATTCACCACGAGCAGTTGCAATGGACGCTTATGCCAGAGCAACTTTCGGTGACCACTACTACGGAAATTCAACAACAAAAATTTTAGAAAACATAAATGACATTACAAAAGAAGAAGTCATTGAAGCATATAACCAAATTCTAACAGATAGTAAAAAAAGTCTTGCGATAGTAGGTGCTTTAGAACAAGACTCTATCATGCCGGAAATTGAAAAAACAATAGAAAAACTTCCACAATCTGTGGATAATCATTTCAACATTGAAAAACCAATACTTAAAGAAACAAAAAAAGTCGAAAATATAAAATCTGACCTAAATCAAGCTCATATCATAAAAGGTTGGCCGGTTGCAACTTTAGGAGATGAAGATTATCCGGCAATAATTTTGTTAAATATTATTCTTGGAGCTTGTGGTTTATCATCAAGATTATTTTTAGAACTTCGTGACAAAAAAGGCTTGGCTTATGTTGTAAGAAGTTCTTGCGAAACATTCAAAAAAGCTGCAAACTTTATGATTTACATCGCAACAGAACCTAAAAATATTGAAGTATCTTTAAAAGGTTTTAATGAAGAAATTGAAAAAATTAAAACAATTCCTGTTTCAGAAAAAGAACTTGAAGATGCCAAAAATAACCTAATTGGCAAATGTGCATTTATGGAAGAAACCAATATGCAACAAGCTTGCGGTTACGCAAAATATGACGTTTTAGGTCTTGGATTTGAATATTCGGATACTCTGAAAGAAAAAGTTAAACAAGTAACATCTGAACAAATTCTAAAATGTGCTCAAAAATATTTCAATGACACTTATGTTATATCAATAATCAAACCATAACTTGTCAGCTAATAGCATTTTCTTTTCAAATTAAAAACAATTTAATTTGAGAGGATTTTTGCGTGAAAAATAAAATTGTGGGAATTACATACCTTGTTTGCTTTACATTTACTCTAAGTGTACAAATTCCGACATTCTCTCTTGATTGCACAAATTCTTCCAACAAATCTCTAATTGTCAAACTTGAACATTCAACTTTTGGACCAACCAAAAACATTGAGCACTTATTCAAACAACAATTACCTCAAGACGACTCAATAATTTACACCAAAGTTCCACGAGGACTAGTCATAAGTATCAAAAGTGAAGTGTTTTTTACTGATGGTGAAGTAGAAATTCTAGAGTCCTCAAAATCAATTCTTCACACATTTGCGCAAATCCTAAAAACTATCCCTAATAAGTGCATAATTGAAAGCCACTCTGTCAACGAGAATTTTGAAAACTCATACAGATACAACTGGGAATTAACCACAATCAGAGCAGATAAAATCGTTCAATACCTAATTAAAGAAGAAAAACTCAACCCACAAAAAATTGAAGCAATAGGATTTGGAGAAATCATGCCATTTTTTGACAATGTGAATTCAAATGCAAACCTCAACAGACGCATTGATTTTGTCATAATAAACTACGAAAAAGTCGAACCATTAATTAAACAATAGCTTTTTGAAGACGAGAAGTACGATTTTCGTTAAGAATGTTTTTAAGTTTCATAATCGCTTGGGCATGTAACTGACACACTCTAGATTCAGACATACCAAGAGTTTCACCAATTTCTTTCATAGTCATATTCTCTTGATAGTAAAGAACCATCAAAACTCTTTCTCTTTCAGGCAATCTTTGAAGTGCCTTTTGCAGATCGGTTTTAACATTCTTTTCTTCCATACGTTCTTGCGGATTTAACTTGCCTGATTCAATAGTATCAATGATTTCCATACTATCTTCAGACCCGCCTCTTTTGTCATAAATAGAAGTAACCGTAACATCTTCTGAAATAATTTGGTTAACTTTTTCAACGTCCATATCAAGATAATTTGCGATTTCAGAAGTTGTAGGAATTCTACCCAAATCTTGCTTTAAAGTTTCAGTAGCTAGTTTGATATCCTTAATCTTCTTTCTTACACTTCTGGGTAAAAAGTCTTGAGCACGAATTTTATCTAAAATTGCGCCACGAATCCTAATCAAAGCATAAGTTTCAAATCTCGTATTTTTTTGAGGAGAAAATCTTTCAACTGCATTGATAAGTCCCTCAACACCATAACCTGCAATATCTTCAACAGAAATAACCGCAGGAAGTGAAACTTTCACACGTCCAACAACATAACGAACGAGATAAATATATTGAACAATTAAAGCATCACGAGAATGCTTATCAGATTTATCCGCTAAATATTTTCCCCACAAAGTAGTCAGTTCATCTTCCGATAAACGCTTTATATTATTGTATGAAGAAAAATCAAAACTTTGT
>JBNMKP010000160.1:0-4336 GCA_050874405.1 bacterium | reverse complement strand
TTAATCGGCAAACAGCTTTACTATCAAAAAGGAAAACCTTTTAGGAACTTTTGTTGTTCCCGAGCTTGAACCTTAACCGATTACAAATACATTATACGATATTTTTTAACCTTTGAAAAGTCCGTATTTTTACGTAGGTAAAAATACCTACGTATTTTATACAATTTTTCTGGTTAAAAGCCTTTCATATTCAGAAATCTCTAAAAATGAAAGGCTTTTAAAAATAGCTAATTTTTAACTGTTATTCACTACAAGTGATTGTATGTTTTGCACCAGTTTGTGTATTCCAAAATGTTTCTGACATTTTTCCATTTTCATTTCTCAAAATGGTTACTTTAGGTTTATCAATAGCTGGTGTCATTGTAATATCCCTGCGATCTATTGCTTGACCAAACTTGTTATATTTTGTATTAATAACTCTTTGTTTTGGTGTAAATTTATTATTGCTTGAAAATCCAAAGCCATTTTGGAGTGTTGTTTTTTCTGTTGTTTGAATTACGTTTCCTTTGTGGTCTTTTAAAACTGAGTATCTATAATCTTTGCTAGGATTAAAAACTGTCTTTTGTTGTTCAACCCGATTTATATTGTGGTTGAATACGGTATAAATAGATTTTCCTTTTGACTTTTTGGCATACAATCCATAATTTGAAATTGATAGTTTTCCGACTTGTTTACCATACTTAATTCTTGTAGCAATTTTCGTGCCGATTTTCAATAATCCGCTAACTAAACCCATAAATATTTTCTCCTTTTTCCCCATTGTAATAGTTACTTATATATAAAGTATTTTTTCAAACAAAAATTGCCACAAATTATGGAAATAAAATTCCTGCGCCTATAAAAAATGGGCTTAAACATTTTGTTTAAGCCCATTTCCAAGTTCTTTAAAAATTATAGAAATTATAATTTTTCAGCAACCATCAATGTAGTTTCAGCTAATCTTGTAGAATAACCACATTCGTTATCGTACCAAGAAATAACTTTAACCATGTTGTCGCCCATAACTCTTGTTAATAATGAGTCAACAGTTGAAGATTGGTGAGAACCGATGTAGTCAGTTGAAACTAATGGTTCATCTGAATAGCACAATACGTGACCATCAGCAGCTTCTTTCAAAGCAGCGTTAACTTCTTCAACAGTAACTTTCTTTTCTGTTTCGAAAACAACATCAACGATAGAAACGTCTGGAGTAGGAACTCTCATAGCGAAACCATCTAATTTTCCTTTTAATTCAGGAATAACTAGAGCAACAGCTTTAGCAGCACCTGTTTTTGTAGGAACAATGTTCAAAGCACCAGCTCTAGCTCTACGAGGATCTTTGTGGCCAGCATCTAAGATTTTTTGGTCGCCAGTGTAAGAGTGAACAGTTGTCATTAAACCTTTAACGATACCGAATTTTTCTAAGATAACTTTAGCTACTGGAGCTAAGCAGTTAGTTGTACAAGAAGCCATTGAAATAACGTTGTGTTTAGCTGGATCGTATTCATTTTCGTTAACACCTAAAACGATAGTTTTGTCTTCGTTTTTAGCAGGAGCTGAGATGATAACTTTTTTAGCACCAGCTGCGATGTGAGCTTTAGCTTTTTCAGCATCTGTGAAGAAACCAGTTGATTCAACAACAACTTCAACACCTAAATCTTTCCAAGGTAATTGAGCTGGATCTTTTTCAGCGAAGAATTTGATTTTTTTACCGTTAACGATAATACCTTCTTCGTAAGCTTCTACTGTACCTTCGAATTTACCCATAACTGAATCATATTTGAAGATTCTAGCAGCATCTTCAGGTTTTAGACCTGGATCGTTGATTGCTACATAATTAATTTTGTCAAAAATACCTTCTTTGATAGCGGCTCTTAATGTGTTACGGCCGATTCTACCAAAACCGTTAATTGCTACGTTTACCATAAGTTTTTACTCCTTCTTATTGTGTAACATTTACTACTACATAACATGCCGATATTATCATCAACAAAAAAACTAATCAAGTGGACTAACCAGTTAAATAATTAAGAAATAATTAAGGTTTGTAAATTAAAACTGATATTCTTAGCAAAAATAAATATTTACGGCTTTTTAACCCCAAACAATAATGTAGAAAGTAGGTATTTTATATGGCTTTAAATATTGGAAAATTTACAGGATACACAACTTCTGGAGCTCAAATATTCCAAAAAATGGATAAAGGAACTCGTGTTATTACAACAATGGCAAAAGACGGCAATCCAATACAAGAAATTCGTTTAAAATCCGTTAACAATGATATTCAAGGTGCAATGGTAAAAGTTAGAGATTTTCGTACCGGTTTAGCTAGAGAATATTCTGACCTTACGGATTTAAAATCAGATGACAAATTCAGATCTGTAGTAAAAAGATTTATTGATAAAATCGGTAACAAAATAAGAATTGCTGTAACAAAAAGTAAAAACGGTAAAAAAATTGAAGTTGCGCAAAACTATGAAAAAGCAAATGGTGAAGAATTCTGGTTAACAAGAAACATCGACAAATCAAAAGGTAATAAAATTAATACTTTTGATGAATTTGAAACTTCAAGCTGGACAAAACCGAACGGCGAAAGACTTAGCGGTTTATACCAACGAGAAGCAACAATTGATGGTGCCGGTAAATCAACTTATGAAAGAACTTTTGGAGATATTGAAACTTTACCAAACATAAAAGAACTTATATAACCTAATAATGGATAACATTAAATAAACAAAGGGAGAATCTTAGCAATAAGGTTCTCTTTTTTGTTGGTTAATCAAGTTATTAATTCTTTTAGTACGTCGTTGTGAATTTTATAACAATTTTTGTTTATTTTTTCTTTTTGACTTCGATGCAAAAAGGTGCTATGCACGTAACCACATTTGTTCCCTTTCTGCGTTCTCTATAAAAATTTGAAATATTAAGTTATGTAACAAAATAAAAAGGATATAGCAATTATATACTCTAAAAATACTTTATATAAATGTAAGCGATAAGCAAACAATAAAAAAGATTAAATAAACACGAGACATAAATTATACACTACCTACTACACACTAACCTTCTACACACGAGGAATTGAAAAAAAATTCCAAACTCTTTCGAAAGAAAGGGTTTTTTTTTGCCTATTTTATTCTTCTGACTCTTTTTCAAATTTTAAAGTATAACCAAGAATTTTAGCGAAGAATTTCATTTCATCATATTTTATAGAATTTCTTGCAAGTTTTTGTGAAAGACTAAACACGGTGTAATTCTTTTCAGAATGTTCACTTGCTAGTTTAGCAAATTCGGTAATAGTCATTTTTTCTTTAATCAATAAAATTCTAAAATCTTCGCTTGCTGTCATAACTAAATTATATATTTCATTCCTTTTATTGACATCTTTTGATTAATTTGCTAATATATTTATTGTTTTTATTAAATTTTTAATAAAAACAATAAATATTTAATAATATTACTTTACATAAGGGTTTAAAATGACGAATAATGCATGTAAAAAGGCTTTTACTTTAGCTGAGGTATTAATTACACTGGGTATAGTTGGAATAGTTGCTGCTATGACTATTCCAACCCTGATTGCAAATCATCAAAAGAAACAAACGGTTGTTAAATTACAGCGAGCTATTTCTGTTATAAATCAAGCTTATAGGCTTGCGTATGATGATGTTGGAGAAGCAACTCCACAAGAGGCTTTTGATATGAGTTCTAGTGAGTATTTTGAAAAATACTGGGCACCTTATCTAAAAGTATCCTTATATTGTACATCAATGTCACAATGTGGTTATAAAGAAAACCAACCTTATAGACACAAAAATATTACTAGACATGCTGAAGTATATATGGTTAGTCCATCAACAAGAGCAACTTTCTATACTCCAGACGGTTTTCTCTATGTAATTATGGTTTCTGGTGGTTCAACACCTGCTCCTCAATCTTTAATCTATGTAGATATCAATGGAGCTGCAAAACCGAATGTTATCGGAAAAGATTTATTTGTGTTAAGGCGGAAAATTGATGGTGAAAAAGGTGGGGTTGTTGTTCTGGATTGTTATGATAAAACAGATGAATATATAAATTCTGATTGTTTGAATGGAAATAATTTTTGTTGTGCTGAAAAAATAAAACGTGCCGGTTGGACTATTGATAGTAGTTATAAATGGAAGTAATTCATTGTTTTACATAATTAACAAGAATATCTGGTGGAAAAAGTTCAACACTATCAAATTTCAAGTTTGTGCAATTTGATATTTTTTCAACTTCTTTACCGTAAAAGCAGGATTTCCCATTATTGTCGCCTAAAATTTTCGGTGCAACAAAGTGGTAAAGTCTATCAACATAAGGCAAAAAACTTCCG
>JBNMKP010000159.1:0-4351 GCA_050874405.1 bacterium | reverse complement strand
GTTGGAGCATTTTACCAACCTAATTACGTTTTAATCAATGCAAACTTTTTGAAAACACTTGATGAAAGGCAATTTAAAAGCGGACTTGGAGAAGTTGTTAAATATGGATTCATCGAAAAAAGTTGCAATCCTGAAGCTCCCGTGATGTTATTGAACTATTTGACAGAGCATTCTGAGAAAATTATCTCTCGTGATATTATGACAATGAAAGAACTAATCAAAATGTGCATCAGTTTAAAAATTACCGTAGTTGAAAAAGATGAAAAAGAGAGTGGTTTAAGAAAAATTTTAAACTTCGGACACACTTATGGACACGCTGTAGAAAATATCACAAAATACAAAAAATTCACTCACGGGGAATGTGTCGTTGAGGGAATTCATTTTGCACTAAACCTTGCATTCAAATTAAACCTCATAAATAAAGAATACAAATTTCTATGTGATGATGTTCTAAAAAAATTCAATTTTAAACAAATACCACAATTTGACAAAAATAAAATCATAAATATTATGACAACTGACAAAAAAGCAACTCAGAACAAGATTATATTTGAACTTCCAACTGAATATGCCAAAGTAAAAGAGTATTCATTTTCTCAAAATGAATTAAAAAATTTATTTTAATATTAACAACTTGCAAGTCTTTAAATACCGTGATAGTATAGATTTATAATATAGTACCCAAAAGATACTAACGAGGTATTTATGAATTCTAAAGACCTACCCAAAGACGCAATTGAAACCACACTCTACATGACAGGGTGTAAATGGAAGATTTTAATAATCAGGGAGCTACTTAGCGGGACAAAAAGATTTGGAGAGTTAAAAAAATCTGTTACGGGAATTACCCAAAAAGTTCTAAGTGCAAAATTAAAAGAAATGGAAGAATATGAACTTCTTGAGCGAACCGTGTATCCACAAATTCCGCCAAAAGTTGAATATACCTTAACAGATGTAGGCTATAGTCTACGTCCGGTTTTAGAATCTTTAAAAATTTGGGGCAGAGATTTTAAACGATACACAAAACTTTTAGAAAAAATGAAGAGCTAGTTTTCGTACTAGCTCTTCATTTTGTTTTTAATTTTCTACAAAAAGAATTAATCACTTTCTGCAACTACTGTTGGAATCAATTCTCCATAGCTATTAACACAGCCATTTGTTTCTTCAACAATGTATCTAAGGTCAGATTTACCTTCGATTGCTTTTTCAGCACAATCCATTGCATCATCGTAGTCCTTAAATTCTCCGATTAAATTCTTTGATAATTCTGATTTGTCTTTTGCAGTGTAAACTTGGAACATAACATATCTCCTTTTATCTTCAAAAATATTGTAGCACAAAATATTTTAGTCAATATATTCTGCAACAGCTTTATTAATAGCATCTTTTTCGTCAGTGTAAATAGCCTCTTGTCCAATTTGAGAAACAATTTCAAGAGATTTAATTTGTTCATAGACTTTTTGATTTGGAATAACCAATATCAACTGAATTTTTTGAGATTTCAAACGAACAATAATATCCTCCAATGCAAAAATTGCGGACATATCAAGTTCTGTATTAGAACTATAATTAAGAATTATGCACTCCGTTTCAAGCATTTCATCAAAATGAGAAACAATTTGAGTTGTAGAACCAAAGAAAAATTGCCCATCTATATGCAAAATTCTTATCTTGTAATGCGAATCTTGTTCAATTTTAGTTTCAAAAGGAGTGTAATCAAGATGATTGTAATGAGTAACTTTTATATTAGTATCATCAGCAATTCTTTTAGCATAAAGTAAAGCAGCTAAAATCACCCCAACCCCAAGTGCAAAAATCAAGTTATAAAATACTGTCAATGCTAAAACTGCAATCAAGACATACAAATCATCTTTTGGTGCAAATTTCAAAACTTTTAAAACTTTCAAATCCAAAATATCATAGCCTATTTTGATTAAAATCCCAGCCAAAACACAAATCGGAATTTGAGCGATAAATGGAGTTAACTTCCACAAAACTACAATCAACAAAACAGATGCTAAAATTGCAGAGCATTTTGTTTTCGCTCCCGATTTCACAGCCGCAACACTTCGCATCGTCGCAGCAGAACCAACCATTGAACCTGTCATAGCACAGAATAAATTACCAAAACCTTGTGCTAAGACAAGTCTTTTTGAATTATGTTTAACTTTTGTCAACGAGTCCATAATTATACCTGTCAATAAACTTTCACTCGTTGCAATAAAAGCCAACGTCAAAGCAATCGGAATATCTTTTGATATGGATTCAATTGTAAATTCCGGCATCAAAAAATGAGGCAGTGTAAAACTGATTGAAGAAATTTTATCAACTTGCCAACCCGTAAAATAAGCAACTCCAGTCATCAAAACAAGAGCAAGCAATTGAGATGGAATAAATTTTGTAATAACTTCAGGCACAAAAAACAATAATAAAAGAGTTGCAAAACCCAAAATTAAAGCATGAATATTTATATGAGCAAAAACGTTTGGATAATCCATCAATGCTTTTATTGTTGAAGATTGCGCCTCACTTCCTAATAGTGGAGCTAATTGTAAAATTATAATAATCAACCCGATACCTGTCAAAAATCCAGAGATAACAGGATAAGGAACATATTTTATCATTCTCGGGATTGAAGTCAAAGAAATTATCATCTGAAAAACTGCAGCCATAATAAGAACCGTAACTACAGATGAAATATTTCCACTACATGCGGCAACAACCGTAGCAATTATAATTGCCGTAGGACCTGTAGGTCCTGACACGAAAGGTAAATTACACCCTAAACAACCAGCAATCAAAGACAAAATTATTGCACCCCAAATACCGGCAGAAGCCCCCATGCCAGAAGCGACACCAAAAGCCAAAGCTTGCGGAAAAGCAATAATAGCAGCAATTATTCCACCAAATAAATCCCCCTTGAATGTTAAAACTTTATCTTTAAACAATTTTTCATTCCTTTCATAAATATTTTTAAGAATTTTATCATACTTAAATAAATTTTCAAAATATCAACTATTTGGAGTATGTAAAAAAATTGAATACTCTCTATACTAAATTGTGGAGAGAGGGAAATCTATGTTGGCACAAACAGTAAGGAATAATTTAAAAAAGGGAACAAATCTAAGAACTAAAGCAACTAAATTTAGTAGCTTATTCCAAACCGTTCCTGTTCAATCAAGAGAAGAAGACTCTTTAGAAGAAGTTTTGGCAAAAGCGAATTTAACTTCTTATATAAAAAAAGAAGAAACTCCTAAAAATCAAATTGAGGAAGAAAAAACTACAGAAACTCCAGTAGATGAAGACTTTGAATATATCGTTGAAAACCCTAAGGAAGTTATCGTACCTTTTCCAATAGTTTCTGATATAAACTTAGATGAAAAATTGCCGTTCTTTAAGTCAATAGCATTCAAATTGAATAAAATTTACGGTTAAAAATAATTATTTATAAGAAAAGGCGACATTTAAAATAAATGTCGCCTTTTCTATTTATCTATTTTGAATTTATGCTGTTAATTTCAATTCTTGTCCCTGTTTGATGATTACAAGTTTTCCATTTGCTTCAAATTCTAAGCCATTTAATTCCATAATTTCTTTTGTATGTTTTAGAATTTCAGCATTGGTTGGTTTTACACCATTTTGTTCTTTCAAGTGTTTCTTTGCAATGTTCCAAACATTATCACCTAATTTTACTTTATGAACTTCGCCTGCTTCTACTTTAGTTTCAGGATTTTTGTCTGTTTTATCTGTTTTATCAGTCTTACCTGATTCATCAGCTTTGTCAGACCCTTTAACATTACCTGTTTCTTCAGGCTCTTCTGTTTTTGTTGGTGGTACTGCTACAGGTGTTTTAACAGGAGCATTAGATTTTGTTTTTGGTTTTTCTGTTTTTTGTTTGCCTTCAGCCTTTTTATCTTCCGGTTTTTTATCTTCTGTTTTTTTGTCTTCTGGAGTTTTTGTAGCCGGAGTAGGAGTTGCCGGTTTTTGTGCAGGAGATTTTTTGTCACCTGTTGGGACATCTGCTTTTACGTCCGGATTAGTTTCTTGTGAACTATCTGAACCAAAGAACTTGTCATAACCCCATTTTGCAAGAGCGACAACACCTGCTGCTAAACCGAGAGCTAAACCAATTTTGCCACCTTTTTTAGCATATTTGCCAAGTCCTGAAAAATTAAATCTTGGACCTTTAACTTTTTTAGCTTCTTTTGCTGCTGCTTGTGCTTCTCTGCGAGCTTTTTTTGCTTCGATTTGTGCTTCTGTTGGAACTACTTTTTCTTTAACTTGTCCTTGTTTTGGAGCTTTATCAAATAAACTTACATTTTCTTGTTTTGGTTGACCTACTGGAGCTGTT